>NZ_CP159808.1:1611156-1918387 GCF_047717795.1 Candidatus Levibacter sp. Uisw_134_01
TAACCTTGCAAGATTTTCCACATGAGTTTTAAGAGTATATTCTTTATCTTGAGGAGATTCTGATTTTCCAAACCCCATCAAATCAGGAACTATCACTCTATATTTCTTTGATAACTGAGGAATAAAATTTCTGTAAATATATCCCCAAGTTGGTTCACCGTGGAGCATTATAATGGGAATCCCGTCTGTAGGACCTTCATCAATATAGTGCTGTTTAAAACCATTTCCATTGAAGAAGTTAGGTTTAAATGGCCATGTTCCTCTAAATGTTTCATCATGATTAATCATACTTCAAAAACCTTAAGAATATTTACGTTTCTGTACTTGCTGCCTCTTTTTCATATGTATAAGCACATACTCCAACAAAATTATTTTCTTTAAAAACTAAACTCTCTTTCAAGTCAGCAATAATAGAAATATAATTTTCTTCAAATTTATTTAATGCGTCTGGGTTTTCAAATTTAATTGAAACATTCAAATCTCCTGTTTGTCCAATAAAAATATTTAGACCTACAATGTTGAAAGAGGAAATTTTTGATCCAAATTTTTCTGAGCAAAAAGATGCTGCTAACTTAGCTTCACTTACTGACGTAAATTTAAAATTTAATATCTTTCCAAACATTTTTAACCTTTTATCTGCCCAAGCATATTCATCAACTCATCTTCATTAGATGACAAATTCTTTACTCGTTTTAAAGTTCCAATATTAAGGTTAAGCTCTTTTTTTAACAACTTTCCATCACTTGATATTTCAATGTTATTATTACTCTCAAAGCCTAGACCCAGTTTTACAATGAACTTTTGTTCTTCTAAAGAAATAAAATCTTTAATAAAAAATTTTAATACTGAGATAGCTTCTAAAACTTTCAAATTTGGATGTTTCAGTAATAATTTATTTAATATATGTATAGTTGATTCTGCCGTCCCTTTTCTTTGAGAAACTTGAACCTCTAATTGATAGGCTAGTTTTGTGGCTAATCCCATTAACAGACTTATTTTGTGCTTTGTTAATTTTCTTACCTTGTTATCACTTACACACAAAGTTCCTAAAGTATACCCGTCAGAAGTAACAATTGGAAATGCTGCATAAAATTTTACTCCAAAATCAGTTACTGCAGGATGGTATTTAAAACGAGCATCTTTAACCATATTATTAATAATTAGGGGTTGCTTTTTCTCTAAAGCAAATTGACATAAAGTTTGATTTCTTGGCATTTCGTTCGGCACATCGTCAGGGAAACCATCTCTAGCTAAAATAACTTGTTTTTCAGAGTCAATTACACCTGTCCAACTCACAGGACATCCAGTAATTTCTTTAGCTAAAAAACAATATATTTCATACAGGTTACTGTCGATGTCTTCAGTCGCACCTGATCTATGAACTGCTTCTACTCGTTTAGTGTCATTAGAGGGTATTTGTGCAGGTTTGAAATTCATATGAAAAAATACTCAATAATAAGTTTAATTTTAATCTATATTACAGTAATCTCAGATTTTATAAATATCAAGAAGCTGTTTTAAGTTAATATATCAAATTAAAGCTATAAAATTAATCAATTTTTCAGGATAATAATATGCTAGCACTAACATCGAATTTTTTTAAAAAAAATTTAGTTCTTATTTTCTTCTTGATTTCTTTTCCTGCTTTTGCTCACCATCCAATGGGAGGAGCGCTTCCTCAAAATTTTCTAAATGGAATACTTTCAGGTATAGCTCATCCAATTATAGGATTTGACCATCTTGCTTTTATCCTTACTTTTGGAATAATAGCTTCTTATTTTAAAAATAAATTTATTTTACCATTATATTTTATAACATTCTCTCTCATAGGAACTATTTTATCAGTAAATTTTCTAGTGGTACCTTTTTCAGAATTAATAATTTCACTTTCCATAATAATTGCTGGGTTTACATCCTTGTATGATAAAAGAATTAATATTTACTTCCCAATTATATTAGCTTCAGGAGGTGGTTTTTTTCATGGATATGCATTTGGGCAATCTGTAGTGGGAATTGAAGCCTCTCCGTTAATTGCATATCTAATAGGAATAGCACTAATTGGATTTGTTTTAATTTTTGGGTCCAGTTTTTTAATAACAAAATATTATCATCTGACTTTAAAGCCAAGGTTTGTTGGAGCAATTTTTACTGGCGTTGGACTGACGTACTTTATTGAGAACGTTGAGACATTAATTTAAAATTATAACTCAAAGAAAATTAAGTATCCATAACTCACAATCAATGCTGGAATGGCAGAATATATTGTTGCCACTAGAGCAACTTTAGGGCTTATTGCAAGCGCCGGAAACAATGCATCACCATCATTTGATATAGCGTTTCCAATCTGTGCTGATAATGGTAAAAAACCTGCTATAAACATAGTGGTTACTAATAGTTGAGGGCCACATCCAGGTAGGAAACCTATTAATACTGCAATCAAAGGAACAAAATATAATATATCGCTAAAGAGTAGCTTGAGATCTAAATCAACTAAATAAACTGTCAATTCAAAACATAAAAAAGCTATAATAACCCAACCTGTAACAAAGTTGGTATCTGATACCGTTCTTCTAGTTATTGTTTCATTTGGTGAAGACATTTTTGGTTTAAACCCACCTATAAAAGACCATAACCACATAAAAAAGCATAAGCTACCAGCAAAAAATCCAAAAAGTGTTGCCAAGCCATCTACATAAAATCTAGAAAAATAAGCATCTAAATCAAATTGAAAAGCAGTAAATATACCAAGAATTATTCCTGGTAAAAATAAGGCTATCCAAAAAACATCTAATTTTGAAGAATGATAAAATTCCTTTTTTTCAGGTAACTTTATTGATAACGATTTTTTATCTCTCATAAAATCAGGACCGTGTATTTTATTTACCAAAATACCTGATACCAAACCTACAATAAAACCAACAAGTAACATAGCAAAGCCAACAAGTGGTTTTTTTGCTATTAATAAAAATGCTGCATCACCCATGGTAGCAGTTAAAGTGGCCATAACAGACCCAAAGCTTAATTTTCCTCGTACGTATTGGGTTATAACCATTATAGCGCCACCACATCCAGGCAAAGCCCCTAAAAATGATGCAAGAACAATTTCAAAATAAGGTCTATTTCTAATTGATGAAGATAAATCAAATTTAAAGTATTTTTCTAGCGAATAAAAAATAATTAGTGTTGCAGCTACAAACGTAGTTACTTGAATATATGCATCAGATATTGCCTTTTGTATAATATTCCAAACTTCTATTTCTATAAACAAGGCCAAAAATAAAGTAACAAAAACCAAACTCGTTATAAAAGATAATTGATATCTTATTATGAGAGGGTTTGCTGATTGTTGACTATAAAAATTCATAAAATTGCACTGTAATTGAAGTTACTATATATATTGCATAAGACATTAATAACGTCAATAACCTAATAAAGTTAGTCTTGGCTAATTTTATTATTTTTTATCTTTTTTTTCAGCTGCCCTTGAAACTATTAACGGAAACACAATCAAAGCTATAAAAATAACTATTAATAAGACAACTATCATAATCTATTTTCTTTATTATAAATCTAAATCATCCATTAAGTTGCATGGCTTTACGTTTATTAATTACTTGATATGAACATTAATTCAAATAGAATTAAAACAGAATTATAGTTAAATATTATGACCTATGTGAGAATTAAAATGCAAATTGATAAAGATACACAAATACTAATTGATGAACGTTTAAAAAATAATGCCCCTGCACTAGAGAGCTTCACTCCTCAGGAGCTTAGAGCTCTAAGAGCTAAAATGGCAGATACACCATTAGAATTAAGAGTTGACATATCAGATGTTGAAGACTTATCTGTTAAAGGAACGCTTGGAGACATTCCTATTAGAAAATATTTTAATTCTTCGACAAGTGATCCAAAACATAAAACATCACCTTTGATAATTTATTTTCACGGTGGTGGCTTTGTAATGGGCGATTTAGAAAGTCATGATCTAGTTTGCAGACATCTTTGCAAAGAAGGAAAAGCAACAATTATAGCCGTTGATTATAAACTGGCCCCAGAGCATAAATTTCCTGCACCAGTAATAGACACAAAAGATGCCATTACTAAAATACTTGAAAGAGCAGAGGAATTTAATTTTGATCCTAACAAAGTTATTTTATGTGGAGATAGCGCTGGGGGGACTCTAGCTACAGTAGGAACAATTATGTCTAGAGATAATGTTATTCCAAAAGTACATGGACAAATTCTAGTATACCCCTGGGTGGATATGACTATGTGCAGAAGATCCATGGACATTGAGCTTGAAGGAATGATTTTAAACAAGAAAACGATAAAATATTTTGCCGACCACTACTTAAATAATACAAAAGAACAAGTTGATTGGAGAGCTTCACCTATATTGACAGCAGATTTGTCTAACTTGCCCCCTACCTATATTTATGGAGCAGGATTAGATCCTCTAGTAGATGAGGGAGATGCGTATAAGAGAAGGCTTTTATCTTTCGGAAATGAAGTTCATTACAGATTGTTTCCAGGACAGATGCATGCTTTTTTAAGTAATTCTGTGCAGTTACCAACCTCTTTAATTTGTATTAAAGAAATGGGAAAAGCGGCACAAACAATATTTTCTAAACTTTAAAAAAATTACTTATTAAAGTACTAACTTTATTTCTGTGTATAAATATTATCATGATTTAAATCATGAACGTCTCGCCTTCCGCATAGTGCCATTGTCATGTCAGCTTCTGTTTTTATGATTTCTAGAGCTTTGGTAACACCCTCTTTACCTAAAGCACCAAGTCCATATAAAAAAGCTCTTCCAATATAAGTTCCCTTAGCACCTAGACACATTGCCTTAACAACATCTTGACCAGATCTAATGCCACCATCAATGTGTACTTCAATAAGTTTACCAACTTTATCAACAATCTCTGGCAGTATATTAATTGTAGAAGAAGCTCCATCTAGTTGTCTTCCACCATGATTAGAAACTATAATTGCATCGGCACCGGTTTTTGCAGCTAATAGAGCGTCTTCGGCATCTAAAATTCCTTTTATTATTAATTTACCACCCCATCTTTTTTTAATCCAGTCAACTTCTTTCCAGTCAAGTTGTTGATCAAATTGCGCACCAATCCATGAGCCTAAAGATCTAACATCTTTTATACCATCAACATGACCAACTATATTTCCAAAAAAGTGATTTTTAGTAGTAAGCATTCGCATACACCATGCTGGACGCGTTAAAACTTGATAGATATGCTTTGGTACAAGTTTTGGTGGAGTAGACAGTCCATTTCTTATGTCTTTATGTCTTTGCCCTAATAATTGTAAATCTAATGTTAACACTAAAGCACTACACTTTGCAGCTTTTGCTCTATCAATTAAACGTTCCATAAATTTTTTATCTTTCATAACGTATAATTGAAACCAAAATGGCTTTTTTGTTTTTTCTGCCACAGCTTCAATCGAACAAACACTCATAGTTGACAAAGTATATGGAATTCCGAATTCTTCTGCTGCTTGTGCAGCTAAAATTTCACCGTCAGCTCGTTGCATTCCAGTAAGTCCTGTTGGAGCAATGGCCATTGGCATTGCGACTTTTTGACCAATCATTTCTGTTTCAAGAGTTCTGTTTGACATGTCAATAGCTACTCTTTGCCTTAACTTAATTTTTTGGAAATCTGAAACATTTTCATTATAAGTTGTTTCGGTCCAGGAACCTGAATTCACATAGTCAAAGAACATTTTAGGAACTTTTTTCTGAGCTAATTTTTCTAAATCTTTAATTTCTAAAATATTCATTAAACTTCCTTTTATTATCTGATATGTCATTATTAGATAAAAATATTATAAACTCAATAATACTTTAAAAGTATATAGATATAATTGTGTTGGAGGTGATTTTGAATATTTTCGAGCTAAGGACTTATACTCTTCATGTAGGCAAACTTAACAAAGCTATTGAAGTATATGAAAATCTAGGTTGGCCTGCTTTAAAGAAATATAAAAAAAATATTGTTAGATATTATATTGGTGACGTTGGAGCCTTAAATCAAATTATTCACGTATGGCAATTTGAAGATGATAATAGTAGAAGAACTTTATGGAAGACAATTTATGCTGATCAAGATTTCTTGAAATTTGCAACTGAATTTAGACCACTAGTATTAACTCAAGAAAATAAATTAATGACAGCAGCACCATGGACACCAATTTTAAATTAAAAAGGTAATAACATAATGGCAAAAAACAGATATAATATAGCAGTAATTCCTGGCGATGGAATAGGGAAAGAAGTTGTGCCAGAAGCATTAAAAGTATTAGAAAAGATTTCAGGTAAACACGATATCAATCTTCATTTTGATCATTTTGATTTTAGTTCATACGATTATTTTTCAAAGCATGGACAAATGATGCCAGACGATTGGAAGCAACAAATTGGTTCACATGATGCATTATTCTTTGGCGCTGTTGGATGGCCAGAAAAAATTCCAGACCATATTTCTTTATGGGGTTCTTTATTAAAATTTAGGAGGGAATTTGACCAATACATTAATATTAGACCAGTTAAGTTAATGCCTGGTGTTCCCTCACCTCTAGCTAACAGAAACCCAGGCGATATCAATTTTTATATTATAAGAGAAAATACAGAAGGCGAATATTCTTCAATAGGTGGGCGAATGTTTCCAGATACAGAAAGAGAAATTGTACTCCAAGAAACTGTTATGTCTAGAGTTGGCGTTGATAGAGTACTTAAATTTGCCTTTGAACTTGCTCAAAAAACTGAAAAAAAACATTTAACTTCAGCAACGAAATCCAATGGTATTTCTATAACTATGCCATATTGGGATGAAAGAGTTGAAGAAATGGCAAAACAATATTCTGATGTAATATGGGATAAATATCATATCGATATTTTATGTGCTCACTTTGTACTTAATCCAGATAAATTTAATGTCGTCGTTGCTTCTAACTTATTTGGAGATATTTTATCTGACTTAGGGCCTGCTTGTACAGGAACCATTGGGATAGCTCCCTCAGGCAATATAAACCCTGAGAAAAAATTTCCTTCACTATTTGAACCGGTTCACGGCTCTGCTCCTGACATTGCAGGGAAAGGAATTGCTAATCCAATAGGGCAGATTTGGGCAGGAGCAATGATGCTTGATCATCTTGGTTATAAAGATGCATCCGATGATATAGTAAGAGCGATTGAAGAAGTATTAGTGCACAAAGAATATAGAACAGGTGATCTTGGAGGGAACGCTAACACAAAGAATTGTGGAGTGGCTATATTAGATGCATTATAGCGTTTAGGATTTTAGTCGACTTCTTAGTTTTTGCATTCCACCAATCCAACGAGCATAATTATTAGCCTTATTTTGGAAATAACCAACAACTTCAGAATGAGGAGAAATTAGAAAAATATCTTTTTTAATTGCTTTTACAACTTCAATTGCAACCGTCTCTGGGTTCATCATACCATCTAAGGCTGAAACTTCATTTTCTCTTCCTTTTATCATTGCTGTTTTTACAGCTTGTGGACATAAAATTGAAACACCAATCCCCTTTTTTCCATAAGTAATAGCAAGCCATTCAGCAAAACCAATAGCAGCGTGTTTAGTGGTGGAGTATGTTGCTGAGTCTATATGACTTAATAACCCTGCAGCTGAAGCAGTGTTGACAAAATATCCACTTCCTCTCTTCAACATATCTGGTATTAATTTCTTTGATGCAAAGACATGAGACATTACATGTAAATTCCAGTTTTTATCCCAATCTTCATTAATAGATTGTTCACTACCAAGTGACAAAACTCCAGCATTAGAACAAAATATATCTATCAAGCCAAATTCTTGATTAACTTCATTTATTAATTTATTTAGATCTGTTTGATTAGAAACATTACATTGTTTATTAATTACTTTATCATTTTTAAAATTAAAATTTTCAAAACTTATATCTGCCAACACTATTATCTTTGGGTCTTCCAATAAAAAAGCTTTTGCAATCGCTAATCCAATACCACCAGCACCACCTGTAATAACAACAACTTTATTATTTATTTCCATAATATTATTCCTTAGATGTTGTTTTTTGTTCTATAACATCCAGAAGTTGACCAAGACCTTCAACCTCCATAACATTAAAATTACCAGCTAAAAAGTTATTATTTTCTTCATTAGGATTATATTTTACACCCTCTTTTTTTGAATATGAAACCCAATTGTTTTCCTCTAACTTTTTTACTTGTCTTCTAACAGTTTCAATACTCAAAGATGTTAATTCTGAAATTAGTGTGTATGTCAAAACAGTATTAGATTTAAATCCAGATTTAGATAATTGATACCATAGCTTTACAGCCTCATCTCTTAATTTTGAACTACTAGAACTTGTTAGAATTAAAATATGGTGCCAAGCAATTATTTGAAAAACCAAGTAACCATTAGCGTTACCTATCATATCAACAGCTTTCTTAGACCTCATTATTTCAAAAAATAAAAAGTGATGCCAAAATGATAGAAAATGTTCTTTTATTAAACTTGTATTATCCATATCTAATGTATTCCCCCAACCAAAATACAAATAGTACAATGTGACAATAAATGATACAAAATTAAACAAAATGTAAAGATAATAGGTGAATTTAGTTTAGCTAGTTGGAAATAGACTAAATTCACCAAAAGGTAATAAAAACTAAAAAAGAAGATATAACAATAAGTTAGTTTCACGATTCGTGAAATAAATAGATTGAATGGTTAAATATGTTGGTTTAACTAATCCATTCTTAAGGTACACACACCCTTGTAAAAAAAATGGTTAAAAATTTGTTTGGGGGGATAAAAATATGGTAGCCGAGTATGAATTAGATTCTAAAATCTATAAAAAAGAAAACTTAGATATTTGTTATTTTATTACTGGTAAAAAGTTTTTAAACGGTATATTACACTACAAACTCAAATCTGGATCATCACAGGAAATTTATCTTAGCGAATTTGCACTCAAAGAAAATTTTGTTTCAGAAAATAAAATGTGTGAACAATCGAAAAACTCTGTTTCTAGATTGTTTACAAGAATAATTAGTAAAGGTTATCAAACAGGAAAATCAAATGAAAAATAAAATTATTATAACATCAGCAATTTTTGCATCTCTATTTCTTTCAGCGTGTGAGACAGCCTCACAAAGAGCACTGAATGCTACATCATCATCTACTTCAAAAAGCTTGTTTGCTCAAGCTAAACAAACTGCAGCTGATAAATTAATTGCTGTTGGTGATAGAGTATTATTTGACTATGATTCTGCTAAACTAGATTCAAGTGCTAAAATACTTCTTGATTCTCAGTCTAGATTTTTAAGAGCAAATACTGATTTAAACTTTGTAGTTGAAGGCCACTGTGATGAAAGAGGCACTCGTGAGTACAACTTAGCCTTAGGCGAAAAGAGGGCTACAGCAGTTAGAGATTATTTAGTTATCAATGGGATTGATCCAGATAGAATAAAAGTTATCTCTTACGGAAAAGAAAAGCCAGCGGTTATAGGGTCTAATGGTATGGCTTACTCTAAAAACAGACGTGCTGTAACTATTATAAATTAATCTAAAATATATTTAACTTACCCCTGATCTGATAGTATTTCACTATACATTTATTGGGGGTAAGTTTTCTTATTAATAGGTTAAATTACTTTACTCAAAATACTTTTAAAGATATTAAGTGTTACATTTAATAATTTTTTATAATGAGTAAATAATGAACCATTTTTCTAATGAAATTCTGACTAAAATACGCAATCAATTTGCTCAGATTGATATATGTCCCGTACAAGGTAAAAGGGTATTTTTTGAGAATGCTGGTGGCGCATTAACTCTAAAATCCGTAGTAGAATGTTCGCAAAAGTATGCTGCAATTCCAGATAATCAAGGTAGAGACAACCCTGGATCCCACGAATTAGTAAAAAAAATCCAAAATGCTAAAGATGACATGAGATTGTTTATGAATGCAACCGAAGGTCAATTCTTTGTTGGAGAAAGTGGTACAGAATTATTATTTAGGCTCATAATGAATGCATGTCTTGGAACTGATAATAATGGAGTAGTGTTAGGATCAACTGTAGAACATCCCGCTACAAGAAGTGCCTGTGCTAGATGGTCTAAAATTTCTGGAAAACAGCATGTACTTGTACCTCACGATGATGATAAAGGGTTAGTTGCTGATAGTGAGTACGCAAAATATATAACCAAAGATACAAAAGTAGCTACAATTTTACATACGTCACCAGTTACCGGTATGGGTATGAATATAAGAACTATTGCCAAATCCATCAGAAATGTTTCACCTGATTGTTTTATTATAGTTGACGGCATTCAACATGCCGCCCATGGTGAAATAGATATTGATAGTTACGATATTGATGGCTATGTCATTTCTCCTTATAAAATGTTCTCAAGACACGGATATGGTTTAGCTTGGATATCTGATCGATTGACTAAATTACCACATGATATGTTAGTTGACGGACCAAATGATAGCTGGGAACTTGGAACCCGAGATACTGGAGCATACGCAACACTATCAGAAGTTGTCTCATATTTTGATTGGTTGGGAAGTCATTTTACCGACAGTAAAGATAAAAGAGATAAATTTGTTGCTGCAGGAAAAGCTATTAAAAACCATGAAAAAAATCTAACTGACGCTATGATTTTAGGAAATGGTAACATACCCGGCCTTTCCCAAATAGATAAAGTAAATGTAATTGGCGGGTTAGATAATCCTGCAAGGGAAGGACTTGTTTCAATCTATATTGATGGAATTTCGTCATCTGAGGTTGTAAAAAAACTTAATGATCAAGGAATTAGAACTCATTTACGTAAGGCAGATCATTACTCCGGTAATATCCTTAATCCATTGAAACAAGATAGTTGTATAAGAGTATCTCTTTGTCATTACAATTCAATAGAAGAAGTTTCAAAATTTTTATTAGCTATCAAAGAAATATGTAACTAAGTTTTAAGGTTTTGATATAGATTCATTAGATTGAATCCATGATCTAATCCCATTTTTTGCATTATAAACGTTTATTCCAAACTTTTTAGATATAATTTCCGCTGCTATCTTACTTCTTCTGCCGCTTCTACAAATTATTATTAGGTCTTTATTATAAGAAGAGTTTTCTAGTAACTTTTCATGCCATTGGTCCAAGTCATAATTTCCTTTTTCATCAAAAAAAGTTATTAACAGACTATTAGGAATAACTCCTGTATGGTTCCATTCATTAATTGTTCTTATGTCGACTATTGAGACATCTTCTTTTATTAATTTTTTTAATTGTGTGTTATCAACATCGATAACATTTGCAAAAGATACATTAATCAATAAGAACCATAACACTATTGAATATTTCAACGTTCTAGACATGAATCATGTTTCCCTACTTTTATTTAAATTTAACTGCTTTTTTTAGCGGTGAAAGATTAATTTCATCTACTACTGTATTTCTACCAAGCTTAAGAATACTTAATACTGAATTAGAAATATCTTCTTCACTAATTGCATTATTAACATCTGCACCAGGTGAAAACTTTAAATTATCAAAAAAACTTGTTCTAACCATTCCTGGATTCACAATGCAAACTCTAATATTACTATTTGATACATCTTTACTAATAGCCTGTGAAAAACCTCTCAATCCAAATTTTGCACTACAATAGAGGGCTCCATTTTTTTCTCCAGACAAACTTGCTTCAGAGCCCATAAAAATAATATCACCTATTTGTTTCTTTTTAAAATGTGGGAGCAAACATTTTGTTATTATTATATGAGAAGTTAAATTCATTGATAAAAACGAAGAAATTTGCTTCGAAGAGAAGTTTTCAAGAGGGCCAAATTCTCCGTAACCTGCATTACTCACTAATCCATTAATTTCTGGGTTATCTTCAATAATTTTTTTAATTTTTTTTTCTAAATTATCTGATGTATTTAGATCAATTGAATATGTTAAATGATTTTTGTGCTCTAATTTCTGCCTACTATGATTTCTAGCAACACCTATAACCTTTGCACCAGCGTCTAATAATTTTACTGTAATAGCTAGTCCAATGCCGCTTGAACTTCCCGTTACTAAAAAACATTTATCTTTCATTATTAATTACCTATTTGATTAAGCAGAACATTTGAAAATCTGACTTTTATCTATATAATTTTCTGTGATATTACTGCAAAAAGATGTCATTTCTTCTTCAATTTTTAAGTCATAAGATACAACACCTTTATGTTGAGATAAAGGTCCAGAAAACAAAGGGGTCTCTGGATATAATTTAAAAATATCCTTAAACATTTCTTTAGGAAAACGCAATGGACCAAAACTTACAGAGTGTATAGAATCTGCAGGGATTGTATTATATATATTCTCTAATAATTCTTTGTATAGTTTCTCCCAATTTTTACCATGTATCAATGGATCAAATCTTAACCCTATTTTCCAACCCTTTGCTGCTAAATGAGACATAGCGTTAATTCTTTTTAAAACAGAAGGTGTTTTATTATCTAACACCTTAGACATTAAGTTTGGCATAAGGCTATATGCAACAATAACATTATTTAGAGGTTCTATTGAAGTAAATGGTTCTGTTTGAACACTTTTAGTTCTAAATTCAATATCAACGTCAGGATATTTTGCAAATATATTTGTTATATGTTTTGCAAAACCTGTCAAATTTTCAAGTGCAAGTGAATCACAATCATATCCAGAAAAAAAGGTAATTTTTTTATCTTTATTATCTTGGATAACTTCTTCAATTTCTTTGTCAAAATCTTCAAAATTTACAAAAATCACATAATTAGCTGATGAATACATACCTTGAAGAAAACAATATCTACAATCATAAATACAATTAAACATATGAGAAAAATAATAATTTTTGGACGAACCAACACCAAACCCTTCAGGTGTTGGTAGAACATATCCTTCATTTTTAAAAGCAAGTATTAAATCAGGATTATTCTTCTGAATTCTAAAGTTTTGATTTCTTTTATTAAAGATTTCTCCATATCTATCTATTTCTATAATTTTAGCTTTTTTTAACTTAGATAATATCAATTTCGTTCTTGGATGTTCTTTGATAATTTTTTCAACATAAATAGTTTCTATCAAACCAGACTCCAATCAACCTTAGTATTTAAAATTTTTGCTTCTAAATTAATAATGACCGATCGTGAGTTTTTGCAATCCTTTATAAGTTTTATTATTTCTTCATCCTTAGATAAAGTATTTATCCTTTTAATAAGGTTTTCAAGTTGGTGTTTCTGAGAAACAGAGAAATGCCATTGAGAAAGTATTTCAGATAAAATTTTAGGTTGTTGAATTATTTGATATTGATCCATAGATAACTTTTCATAATAAGAAACTATAGTTTTAATGTTGGCAATGTTTAAGTTAATAAGTTCTCTAATTTTAAATTTATTTAAGTCTTCTATATCGTTATTAGGACCGTCAGAAATTACTTTCATAAGACAAATAAATTCTCTACCAGACAACTTATTTGTTATATCATAAAAAGCACTACCCTCCATGTCTATCAGCTCGTGTAATGTATAGTCTGTAAGAGGAACGTCACTAGTAAATAAATTCATTTTGTGGAAAGTAACTTTTGGCATAGTTGCAGGGTAAGTATTTGAAGAACCATTATTACTAATTTTGTTAACTAAACATAAATCTCCATAATGGCCTTTACCACTTCCTGCTATACCAAGATTTATCCAGCAAGTTGACCTTGAAGCTTTGCTAATCATATATAAATATGTTGTAGCTGCTGCAGAATTATGCCTTCCAACTCCTGATAAAATCAACCATCTTGTTTTCTCAAAATTTCTGAAAACTTGGAACAACGTAAACTCTGGATCAAAGTTCATATTGTACTCATCTAATATTATTTCAGCTTCTACCTTAAGCGCAACAACCCACCTAATAGACATATTGCTGTTAAGTATTTTTTGGTTCATATTCAATTTTTTTAAGTTTAATTAACCATTGTTTAAGTTTTTTATCGTATTTTCTAAAGGTTTCTTGATTTCCTCTTTTCTTGGCTCCTGTTGATACAATGATTAATTTTTCAATTAATTTTTTATAAACTGTCTTACTTTGTTCTTTAGAGAACCAATTGTTATCTATATTTTTTTCCAAAGATTTAATCCTGAATCTATCCATACCCCAATTTTTTTTTGAAAGCTGATCACTATGACCACCATACTTAAATACTAATGGATCAGACAAATAACCTATTTCCTCTTTGGCTGTTATGCGAATCCACAGATCATAATCTTCACAAACTTCTAATTTTTCATCAAACAAACCATAGTCATTAAAAATACTCTTTTTTATAATACAGCTACTTGGAGACACACAACATAATTCAAGTGATTTTTCAAAAATATTACCGCCTGACTTTTTATGTTTTTTCATCTGATTTAATAATTTTTCATTTCTATACCAAATTTCATTTGTATGAATAAGTCTTAGATCTTTATTTTGATTAGCAAACTGTAATTGTTTTTCTATTTTGTTAGGTGCCCACGTATCGTCTGAATCTAAAAGTGCAACCCAATTGGACTGAGAAAATTTAATACCTTTATTTCTTGCTGCGCTTACACCCCTTTTGTTTTCAACTAAATATTTAATAGTTGGAAATGACGATGATACCATTATGTCTGTTTGATCAGTAGATCCATTGTCAACTACAATAATTTCGTCAGGTTCTACCGTTTGCATTAAGACAGAAGATATCGCTCGTTTAAGTAAACAACTTCTATTCAAAGTTGGTATTACAACAGAAACAGTATCTAACTTTTGATGATAAGCCATTTTTTTAAAAGTATTTAACTCTATGGTCTTTTATCAAAGGACTTTACATTTTTATCTATATAATGAAATTTTTGTTTGTCAGAAGCAAAAATAGCTATTTTTGGTTCAAAAATAGAAGGGTCGTCAAAAGTACCAACTTTTAAAATTATTGAGTTTGGTCGCATAGGGGTTTTTGTTCCAATTGCTGTCCCACAATTATTACAAAACAGCCTTGTTACTGCGTTATCTATATCATTCCTTTTAAACTCTTGTGCTTGTCCCTTAGTAAATTCAAATCCGTCCAATGGCATAATCATAATTACATTAGGATTACCACCTGTTATATATTGGCATTCTCTGCAATGACACTGCATTGAGGCTTGAGGCTCTCCTTTAGATGAATACCTTATGTCGCCACAATAACATCCTCCTTCAATATTCATAATAGATCTCCATTGTTATAATATAATTATAATTAAACTCTTGTTACTAACAACACTTCAATAGATTCCTCATCATACCTTACCGTAGGTTCATTATAATCATGCGGTACTTTAGTTAATTTTTCAATCGGTAACTTATCAACCCAAAGTAAAAAATTAATTTCTACATTATCTTTAGTGTCAAAAGATACTTTATTTTTAATATCCATATCTTCACTAATAATAATACTATCTTCCTTAACTTCTCTAAAAGAACCTCGTTCTGGATTGTTTCCATAAAAGGTAACTTCATATCTCACTAACCATGAATTATTTTTTTTTAAGTCGCTCATTAAAAAATTATTCAGGCATTTTTAATTTTTGTTTTTTTTCTGTTGACCGTGCTAATGCAGGCGGTGGAATTTCTTCAGTAATTTCTGCCTTGTTACAAACTAATAATTTCATAACTTCCTCAGCTTTTTCTCGTCTACTCCAAGTATGAATGACATTATCTTCTAAGTCTTTATACAAAAACCAATCATTTTCACTTTTTGATAACCAAACTTTAATAGCATACACAGCCATTTTTTACTCCTTGGTATAATAAAAATTTATATAATAAATAATACGTCAAAAATTAAATATAATGTAGTAAAAATGTTTTGAAGACACTAAGGTGATCTTCTTAAAACAATAATTCAACAACAAGAAAGTGAATCAATGAATACTTATAATAATGTAAACGTTGAAAAACTAGCAAATATATACTTTGAAGGTAAAGTCATTAGCCGTACAATCACTTTTAGTGATAAAACAATAAAAACTTTAGGGGTTATGCTCCCTGGTGAATATGAATTTAAAACTAATTCTAACGAGTTAATGGAAATAATTTCAGGAGAACTCAGTGTCCAATTAGAAGAAGAAACTAATTGGAATACTATTAAAGAGGGTATGAACTTCAACGTACCTAAAGATTCATCCTTTAAAGTCAAAGTTTTGAAAACAACAAATTACTCTTGCTCATATTTTGATTAATAAATTTTATTCATATAATTTTCAAATAGCGGATACTAATTTTTATGTTGAAGTCAGTAACTATCATCGGAGGTGGACCAACCGGTTTAATGGCTGCAGATATTTTATCTCAACATAATTATTCGGTTACAGTTTTTGAACGTAAACCGTCATTGGGTCGAAAGTTCTTATTAGCAGGACGAGGCGGCTTAAACATAACTCACTCAGAAAGCACTAATGATTTTATAAAAAAGTATGGTGTAAATCATACAACTTTTAAATCTCTTATAAATAAATTCTCACCTCAAAACTTACGTGATTGGTGTGAAAGCTTAGGAGAAAAAACTTTCATAGGATCAAGTGGAAGAGTTTTTCCACAAAGTTTCAAGGCTTCTCCACTTTTAAGAGCTTGGCTGTCTCAACTACAAACACAAAATGTGACTTTTAAAAAAAAACATGATTGGCTTGGGTGGCAAGATAATAGACTTTTATTTAAATCGGAAAATAAAAACATTTTAATTAAGTCAGACTTTACTATTCTTGCATTAGGAGGAGCCTCTTGGCCTAATTTAGGATCTGATGGATCTTGGGTTGATATCTTGAAGAGAAATAATATTGAAATATCAGAATTACAGCCTGCAAATTGTGGTTTTTTTGTAAATTGGTCAAAAGTTTTTACTGAACGTTTTGCTGGTAATCCTCTCAAGTCAATAAAAATAAAATATAAAGAAAAAACAATTAAAGGTGAATTTATTATTACTAAAGTGGGTGTTGAGGGCGGAGCTATATACTCTTTATCTGCGTTAATACGTGATGCTATAAATATTGAAGGAAAACAGAAGGTGTTTATAGATCTCAAACCTGATGTTAGTTTAGAAGAGATCAATAAAAGTCTATTAAATAAGCCATCAAAGTTATCTCTGACAAATTATTTACGTAAAAATATTAAGCTCTCTGATGTAGCTATTGGATTGATTATGGAACTCAAACATAAAAAAAAGTTTAAAAATCTTAATACTCAAAACTTGGGATTTCATATTAAAAATTTTGAGTTGTTACTTGAAAAACCTTTTTCTATTAAAAAGAGTATTTCAACAGCTGGAGGAGTAAGTTTCAAGTCTATTGATAGTGACTTCATGTTGACTAATAAACCAAACGTATATGTTGCTGGTGAAATGCTAGATTGGGAGGCTCCTACGGGTGGGTATCTTTTACAAGCTTGCATATCAAGTGGTTTTTTCGTAGCGAATAATATTTTGAAAAAATCAAAATAACTCAGAGCAAAATTAGTATATATCAGTATATTCTATTATATTATTTTCTTTTTTTCCTCAATTGAATACAGGTTTTACAACCATTGCTTCCTCGTAAATGTAATCTTGGCTGTTGATAAAATTCTCCATGATCGGGGCAGATTATAACAACCTTAGAAGTAAGGCTATCGAATTCAACTTTTGAATAGTCAAAATTATTACCATGAATTTTTTTAAATTTATTGATTAATAATTCAGTAGTAATTTCATTATTTTTAGACACAATTTTCCTTTTACTTTAAACAATAAAAAAATATTACTATTTAATTTACTATTTTTAAATGAAGAATAATAATCATTGTCATAAATTATTAAACAAAAAAAAGGACATATTAATGTCGATTTGCTAAAACTAAATAACTTGCATTTATTTAAGAGCACAATATGAATAGAAATATCAAAATAATAATAGGCACAGTAGTAATATTATATATAATTTCTGTGGGTATTCAGTTAGCAGGCATGGATATCTTTTAGAACAAAGTTCGCTTTTAAGAATTATTAATCAAAACACGCATATTAAGTGAATATTATTACACAAAAAAACTAGTACAAAACTGAAAATTTTGATTTTTATTGAATTTATTGGTAGCGGAGGAGGGACTTGAACCCCCGACACCCGGATTATGATTCCGGTGCTCTAACCAGCTGAGCTACTCCGCCTAAATACTTAAGATGTTATTAGATATAATTTATTTTCTAGTCAAGTAATTACAGTTTAAAATGAGAATTCATAATAAAATATTCTTGTTTAAATTATTATCTTTTATAAATGCTTTAATTCTAGGATATTTGTTATATTGCTGGTTATTAGTTTTGTTTTTTCCTGAAAATCTTAATTTTTCTATGATTCCTATGGTATCCATAATTTTTTTGTATTGCATTTGATTGTCTAAAATTTCAATCTCAATTTTATTTACACTTAACTGATTATTTTTCATTTCATAAACTGGTTTATTGCTTTTCCAATTTATCAAGCTTGGTATAATGCCATTTTCAATTAATTCTTTATTAAAAAAATTACTTTCTAAGCTTGGCATTGCAAAGTTCCATTTATAATTTCCACGAGAAGCCTCAATTGGAGTACAAAAATGTTTGAGTATTTCTTTATCCTTAGTTTCAATCACATAACCAATCATTTGAGGTGAATATTCTAACTTTTTTTGTAATATAGGATTATCTAAGTTGAACCATCTATTTTGATTAGGAGACTTTGAAGAAGGATCTATAGCAATGACTTCTAAATAAACATCTTTATCTACTTTGACCACTCTATTATGGGTTCCCATAAAATCATGATAACCCACTTCACTCAACTTTATACCTAACTTTTTTTCTATAAAGTTGGTACCCTCTTCTAGAGACCTTGCACCAAAAACTATATGATCTAGTTTATGCATCTAGTGTTGAGCTAGGCTTGCCATATTAGGAGCTTCAGAAATCCAACCACCCCCAAGAACATGTGAATATTCTTCAGTATTGTAAAAGACAGCTGCTTGTCCTGTTGAAACTCCAAATTGAGGTTCATCAAAATATAAATTAGATAGTCCTGTTTTAAAATTTACTACAACTTCTGCATCAACAGGTTTTGAAGAATTCCTTAATTTTACTAAAACCCTAAATTTTGATTTTTTTGGTTGATCTATTATCCAATTACATTCTGTTATCTTAATTTTTTTGCATGCCAATAATTTCCTTGGGCCAACAATTACATTATTATTTTTACTATCAAGGGCAATAACGTATAACACAGTCTCTTCGTCTGCAATACCTTTCCTGCCTCCTATTCCAATACCTTTTCTCTGGCCAATGGTATAATCAATTATACCGTTATGTTTACCTAGGACTTTTCCTTCAACATCAACTATATTTCCAACATCAATACTTCCTGGCCTTAATTTCCTTACTATATCTGCATAGTTTCCTTCAGGAACAAAACAAATGTCTTGGCTGTCAGGTTTTTCAGAAACATTTAATTTATGTTTCCTGGCAACAGACCTAGTTTCTTCCTTTGTAAGCGAACCTAGCGGAAATCTCAAAAAATCTAATTGCTTTTTTGTTGTTGCAAATAAAAAATACGACTGGTCTTTTAAATCATCAATTCCTTTATATAAGCTTGGCATTCCTAATTTATTTTTTCTTCTGATATAATGACCTGTTGCCATAGCACTTGCACCTAGTCTCTTAGCCCTTTCAAACATATCAGTAAATTTAACTGTTTGATTACATCTTACACAAGGTATAGGTGTTTCACCTCTTAAATAAGAATCTGCAAAATCTTCCATCACTTTATCTTGAAAAAGATTTTCATAATTTAAAACATAATGGGGGATTTTTAATTTATCAGCAACTAATCTAGCATCATTTATGTCAGAGCCGGCACAACAAGCTCCTTTTTTTTTAAGAGCTTTACCATGATCATATAATTGCATAGTTAAGCCAACAACATCAAAGCCAGCTTCAACAAGTAAAGCTGCTGTAACAGATGAATCTACACCACCAGACATAGCAACAACTATTCTATGGTCGGCAGGATTTCCCTCTAAATCCATATCTTTTATAACTTGTTTAAGGTTAAACATAGATTTTACTCTTCAGGAATGGAAATTCGTAAGCCATCTAATTCATCGTTGATTTCTATTTGACACCCAAGACGTGAAGTTGGGGTTAAGCCAACTGCTAAATCCAACATATCTTCTTCGTCTGGGTTTGGTTTACCTACAATTGGAAACCAGTCTTTATCTATAACCACGTGGCAAGTACAACACGATATTGAACCACCACAAGTACCTTCAATTCCTAAATCATTATCTCTAGCAACTTCCATAATAGATAAACCATTTTCAGCATCTATAGATTTTTCATTTCCATCTGGCTGAATAAATACTAACTTTGGCAAAGCTAACTCCATAAAATATATTTCGTTCTAACTAAATGTTAGACCAACATTGCGCCAATCTATCTAATTCTTTCGTAGTAATCAAGTTGTCTGATGCTAAAATAATGTCATTTGGTGGCAACGATAATCTAATTGAGTTAGAGGCAAGAGAATCATATCCCATTGCTTTAAGCACATGGCTTTGACTGATTTTCCCAGAACTACATGCTGAACCAGAACTTACAGAAAAAGAATTAATATCTAATTTCATTAACGCTAAATCTCCTGGTATATCAGGTGAGGCTATCAATAAAGTATTATTAACTCTTTCAACGTCATTACCAAAAACAATTGTCTGTGGGCTCACTAGTTTAATTTTATCACTTAAATAATTTCTAAGAAATTTAACTTTTTCATTACTATGCTCGGACATTGCTCTAAACATAGCAGCAGCTTCACCAAATCCTAGTATTCCAATAATGTTTTCAGTTCCAGCTCTCATTCCTTTTTCTTGTCCACCTCCCAAAAGTTGAGGGTTTAAATTAAAATTTTTATTATTAACTAAAGCTCCTATCCCAGAAGGAGCACCAATTTTATGTCCTGATAATGTTAAAAAATCTAAATCTACTTTTTCTAAGTCTACTTTAATTTTACCTAAAGCTTGGGCAGCATCACAATGAACTAAACAACCATATTTTTTTGATAATTTTACAACATCTTCAATTGGCTGTATGACACCAGTTTCATTATTTACCCACATAACTGAAATCAGTATATTTTTTTTAATTTTAGTATTTTTTTTTAATAATATTTCTAAATAGTCTAAATCAATAACTCCATCTTTATCTACAGGAATAATTTGATCACTTTTTGAAGAGATTAAAACTGCTAAATGTTCAATTGAGCTTACAATAATAGTATCAAAATTACTAAAAAGTAAATTAATAGACTCTGTTGCTGAACTTGTAAAAATTATATTTTCATTTTTTGTATTGATCAGTTTGGCAATATTTTCTCTTGCACGCTCAATGACATTTTTACCTTTTCTTCCATAAAAATGAACTGATGATGCATTAACTGGACCCCATTCCATGAAATCTAACATAGATTTTTTTATTTTACTGAGTATTGGAACAGTAGCATTATAATCTAGATAAGTTGATGTATTTGAGTTAATCATTTATTTAGTGGCTTGATGAAATTTGTTACTATGTAATTTTCTTTTTATTGACTGTTTCAATTTTTTTAATCTTTTTTTCTAAAGTTTCTACTTTTTTAATAAGTAAGTTAAGAGTTTTTTCTCTTGGATCTACTTCATTTTTAGAAATAGCATATGCTTCAAACTTAATTGGTGAAGAAGATTTTGTAAATTCTCTTGCTGGAATTCCCGCGACAGTGACATCTGGGGGAACATCTTTGGAAACAACAGAATTAGCTCCAACTCTAGCGTTATCTCCTACATTTATAGGTCCTAATATTTGAGCTCCTGAACCTATGATAACATTATTACCAATTGTTGGATGTCTCTTTTGATTTCTCTGCAAATCACTCTCTACTGAGGGCATGATACCACCTAAGGTAACATCTTGGTAAATAGTTACATTTTCTCCTATTTCTGCTGTTTCACCAATGACTATACCGAAGCCATGGTCCATAAAAAAATTAGAGCCTATTTTGGCAGCTGGATGGATTTCTATACCTGTGAAAATTCTGGCTAAATGCATAATTAATCTAGATATGAATTTTAAGTTATATCTCCAAAAAATATTGGCTATCTTATAAAATACCATTACATGAAAAGATGGGTATAGGAAGATGACGCCTAGTCTACCTCCTGCGGCTGGATCCCTTTCAATAATAGAGTCAATTTCTTGAATAATATTTTTAAACATTTTTTAAAAAAACCTATTTTTCATTCATATATCATGTTTTTTAGAATAACTGTCAAAATTTAACAGATAATTTTTTTTACCAAACCCAATTATATTTTGACAGATTTGCGTAATGTTACTATTCGATTCAATATAAACAAATAAATTATACTGTTTTAATTTTATAGCTTAAATATTTTATGTTATAAACATTTAGTTTTTTAAATTTACTGGAGATAATTAATGCCAGAAGTGATTCTAAACGGTCCACACGGTAGGATTGAGTGCAGATACCATCCGGGATTGTCATCTGATTGTCCTGTAGCACTTATTTTACACCCTGAACCTAACCAAGGTGGAAGCATGAACAATAAGGTTTCATATGGCATGTATCATGAATTTAGAAATAGAGGCTTTGCAGTCTTGCGTTTTAACTTCAGAGGAGTTGGCCGCAGTGAAGGTGTTTATGAGGGTGGAGAAGGTGAGTTAGCTGACGCAGCTGCCGTTTTAGATTGGCTACAATCTCAAAACATTCATTCTAGATACACCTTTATAGCAGGGTTTTCGTTTGGTTCATGGATTGGAATGCAATTAATGATGAGACGCCCTGAAATAATTGGTTTTATCTCAGTATCTCCACCAGCAGATAAATTTGATTTTTCTTTTCTTGCTCCCTGCCCTGCATCAGGTTTAATCATTCACGGAGAAGATAATAAAAGAGTTCCAAGCGAAGTTATCCAAAAAATCGTAGATAAGATATCTATTCAAAAAGGAATAAAAATAGAAGTTGAATTTATCAAAGATGCTAATCACATGTTCTCAAATCACAATGAAGAGTTAATAGGTTCTATTAGAAAATATTTAAATAATGTTCTTGATTCATCTGAATATAAAGAAACCTAAAGATTCTTACACGAGATAGATAATGAATATACCCGTAAAATCTGAATTTCTTAAGATTATGATTGAGAGAGGATTTGTTCATCAAATTACTGATTTACAAAATCTAGACCTTCAAACCTGTAACACTCAGCTTTCAGGATATATTGGCTTTGATTGTACAGCATCCTCTTTACATGTTGGCTCACTAATTCAAATCATGATGTTAAGATGGTTTCAGAAAACTGGAAACAAGCCTATTGTGTTAATGGGTGGCGGAACTACAAAAATTGGCGACCCATCAGGTAAGGATTCTGCTAGACCAGTTCTTTCAATTGAGAAAATTGAAGAAAACCAAGTAAGTATAAAGAGTATTTTTAAGAAATTTTTAAAATTTGGAAATAACAGTAATGATGCCATTATGGTAGACAACTCCTCTTGGTTAGAAAATATAAATTATATTTCATTCTTACGTGATTTTGGATCTTCATTTTCAATTAATAAATTAATTAATTTAGAAAGCGTAAAGCTCAGACTAGAAAGAGAACAAAATCTGTCATTTTTAGAATTTAATTATTCGTTACTACAAGCATATGATTTTTTACAATTAAATAAACACTATGGTTGTTCTCTTCAAATGGGTGGTTCAGATCAATGGGGAAATATTGTAACAGGTTTAGAACTAATTAGAAAAAAAACATCTAAACAAGCTTTCGGTTTAACTTCGCCTTTATTAACAACTAGTAGCGGTTCAAAAATGGGGAAAAGTGCAAATGGTGCTGTTTGGCTTAACGAAAATGAATTATCAAATTGGGATTTCTGGCAATATTGGAGAAATACTGAAGATCCAGATGTAATAAAATTTTTAAGGTTATTTACTGAACTACCATTAACTGAAATTAGTAAACTAGAAAAATTAAAAGGCGCTGAAATAAACGAGGCTAAGATTATTTTAGCTAACGAAGTAACTAAGTTGTGTAGGAGTGAAGAAGAAGCACTTCGTATTTCAAATGGTGCAGCAAATACATTTAATAATGTAATGACTGATAACGCATTACCAAGTGAAATAATTAGTAATTTAGAAATTAAATTTATAGAAGCACTAAGAATATTAAAATTTGTAAATTCTAATGGAGAAGCACGAAGATTAATAAAAGGGAACGGTGCTAAAATAAATGACATAGTAATTAATGACGAAAATTATAGTTTATCCAAAGAAGATTTTAACAACGGTCATGTAAAAATATCTTCAGGTAAGAAAAAACATGGACTATTGATAAAAAAATAATTAATTATCTTTATTTTTCACAAAAAAATTATTTTCATCAAGCCAATCATCTGCAAAAATATCTCTAAAAATACCAGGAGCAAATGATAAGAAATTTAAATTTACTTTTGGTTTTTCGATTGGACCTTGCATCTTAAACTGACCCGCGATTAATCCATCTTTTTTTATCCCTGTGATTAATTCGCCTACCGCTGGCATTAAACTTATAAACTTAGATATTATTTTGATAGGGGCAACAGAGCCTCTCAAGTCTACAACTTGATCTTTTAAATTCAATTTGCCACGCGCTGATATTCCAAGAGATTCACTTGATAAATATAATTTATCAAAATTAAAAGTATTATCTGTAACAAATATTTTTGCTTTTCCTTTGTTAAATAAAACACCTTCTCCAGAAATTATTGATTGAATTCCAGAAAAACTTAAAATAGATAAAGAATTAATAATTCCAGGCGCATTAATTAAACTAAAATTTTGAGAAGTAATAATTCCTTCGTATTGATCGTATGAATCATTTAAGAAGTTTATGTCTATTTTCATTTTTCCACTTCGAATGTTAGGGGTATACCCAAGAGCTCTTAACAGGTTTCCACCATTAGTGGTTTCAAAGCTTAGTTTAGGATAATGATTATTTTTTTTAATTAATTTTATCTTAGTTTCAGCCCCACCTGTAAGTCCTATTCCATATAATGTAGATAAATTATCGTCTATAAGAATATTTAGTTTTCCAGATTCTAATATAGATGCATTCGCTAACCACATTTGTCCATATGCTGTGGATTTAAAAACTGATTTATGAATTGTTCCTTTGATATTGCCTGATAGAACAATCTGGGGGTTAAAAATAATTTTATCAGCTGTAATATCAAAAACTATCTTTTGACCTAAAGCAGAATTATTTTTAATGTTATTTTTTAAATTTGATAAATCTATCTTTTTTCCAGATATCAATATATTCGTCTCTTTGTTTAATCTAGAAATATTAACTCTATTTAAAAGAAATTGTTTAGATGTGATATTTTTTAAAATGATTTTGCTATATGCATGATCATCGAATAATACTGATTTAATTTTGTAAATACCTTTATTTGTTTTAAGAATGACGTCTTTTAAGCTTATTAACTTTCCATTTTTAAAACATAATTCAGATTTAATTGATGCAGGAATATTTTTGTTCTTAACCATATTTAAAAGATTAGAAGCCAGGTATGAACGTGACAGATCTGCATCAAGAATAAATTTAAAATCTAAATTTTTAAAATTACCTTGCAAAGCTAAATTAAACTCAGCAGTCCCAAGCAAATCAACATTGAACAATTTTTTTATTATCTTAGAAAAAAATTTACTATTATTAATTTTCAAAAAACCGTCTTTTAAAATTTTATTTTCTATATTTATATCTTTAAAACTAATGTCAGTTTGATTATTTCGAATAAAAAAAGCTTTAGATATTTTTAAATTATTTCTATTTATTTTTAATTTAAAACTAGCCCGATCAAACTCATAATCCCAATTTGGTTTTTGAAAAAACAACGCACCTTTAGAGGCGTTTATATTCATTTCTATCCAACTATATTTATCAATTATTCTATTATTTTCATAAAACGCCTCAAACTTTAAATTCCCAGATAAGGCAGTTGAATTTTTTTTTAAAAAAGTATTTTGATATTGGACCGTTATGTTTTTGAAATCTGAATATCCTTTAACATCTGAAATTTTGAATTTTTTTAAAAATGAAAAATTTAAATTTATAAATATCTCATTAAACGATCCAGAATTAACAACATCCAAATAATTTTTAATTTTAGAAAAAGTAAAATATTGTTTGAAATAATTACGATGTGCAATCATGTTTTTTTCTAAAACTTCTAGTTTTATTTTTTCAAATTTAAATTCTACAGAACCTTCTTTAGATAATAGATCTATACTACCAGTCCCTATTGATTTATTTGGAAAAGAAATATTTTTGAAGTTTATTATGTTTTCTTTCTGTCTCCATGATATTTCGCCATTAAATTTTGTTTCTAGAATAGATTCATTATTTATAGTATCGGCAAAACTTATGATAGATTTTTGGGAGAGAAAGTTAATTTCTTTAGGTTTGAAATTTTTGTTTGTAATAATTTGGTAATTTCCGTTTAACCTAGTATTTACTTTTATTTCATCAAATTTAGATAGACCTTGCTGAAATAAGTTATGGTTAATATTTTTAATTTTTCCATAAAATTTATTAAAATTTTGAGCTAGTTCACCTCGCACAGAAAATTGAAGTTTATCATTATCTTTGCAATTCATATTAACTGAACGAGCTTTGTTGATATAGCTTGATACAGAAATATTTTTACAATTAATATTAAAAATTTTCTCTTCTAATTCATTCCTTGTGTCTAATAATAAAAAATTAATTTTATCAATTAAAATTTGATTTTTCCAGATCTGTTTCAGATTTGTTTTTTTTGTAAATTCTTTGTTTACTGAAAGTAAAAATTTTATCAAAGGGCCGGGTATGAATTTATTTTTTTGTAAATTACCATTTACTGTTAAGTTATTAAATTTGAAATAATCAAAAGTTAAATCTTTGTTTTTTGAAAAAATATTGTTTAATATATTATCATAAGAAAAACCCAATTCAATGATCTTAATATTAGATTTTTCTCTTTGGTTTGGTAAATAAATATTAACATTATTAAGTTCAATCCTTAGTAAATTTGGCCACGCAGGTTCTAGAAAATTTATACCTGCAACATTTAATCTAATATTTTTATTATTAACTTTATCTGAAATATATTCTTTTATTTTTTGATTAAAATCTTTTTTTAGATTAAGTGACTGGATAATAAATTGTTGAGCTCTTTGAGAATAAAAGAATGTAAAAAATAGTGATCCATTTAATAAAAAAACAGTTACTAAAAATGAAATTATAATTTTTTTTAACATTATTCTCTATTTTACAAATAGCTTAATAAAATCATAGTTGATATTATTCATATTTATTTATATAACGTAAATCATAATCAATTACTAATTATATGAGTTTCTTATATGTTAAATATAAACGACAAAATTCCTGATTTTGAAATATTGACTGACACAGGAAGTTTCACACCTTCTTATCATCTAGGCAAGAATATAGTTATTTTCTTTTTTCCAAGAGCAGATACTTCAGGATGCACAGCAGAATCTCTAGCTTTCACAAATCTTCAAAGTAGTTTTGATAGCTTAAATTGTATTGTAATTGGTATTTCTAAAGATAATCCAAAAAAACAAGCTAAGTTCAGGGAAAAATATAATCTATCATGTGAGCTTGGTGCAGACTTTGAAAATAATGTATGTGAAAAATTTGGTGTTTGGGTGGAAAAATCAATGTACGGCAAAAAATATATGGGAATACAAAGAGCAACTTTTCTAGCTAATACTAAAGGGGTGATTACGAACGTTTGGGAAAAAGTTAAAGTACCCGGTCATGCTGAAATTGTTTTAGAGGAATTAAATAAAATTTGTAAATAATTCTACCTCTTCATTCCCACTTTTAAAGCCAATGCAGATTCAATGAATACATCAATATCTCCATCAAGGACTGACTGGGTGTTACCAACCTCTACACTTGTTCGAAGATCTTTAACCATTTGGTAGGGATGGAGAACGTAAGAACGTATTTGACTACCCCAACCAATCTCTCCCTTATCTATAGCATTTTTATTGTTTACGTCTTCTCTACGTTTGAGTTCAATTTCATATAATTTAGCTTTAAGCATTGACATAGCTTGGGCTCTATTTCTATGTTGAGATCTATCATTTTGACATTGTACAACTGTGTTTGTTGGTATGTGAGTTATTCTGATGGCTGAGTCTGTTTTATTAACATGCTGACCACCAGCACCAGAAGCTCTATATGTATCAACTCTTAAATCTTTATCTTCAATTGCAATATCAATTTTATCATCTATTTCAGGATATACCCAAATTGAAGCAAAACTGGTATGCCTTCTTGAAGATGAATCGAAAGGAGATATTCTTACTAAACGATGCACACCAGATTCAGTTTTAGACCAGCCATAAGCGTTAAACCCTTCTATTAGCAGCGTGCATGACTTTATACCAGCTTCATCTCCAGAACTCTCTTCAACATAAGATATTTTAAAACCTCTTTTTTCTGACCATCTTGAATACATCCTTTGTAACATTAGTGCCCAATCTTGAGCTTCAGTACCTCCTGCACCTGCATGTATTTCAATATAACAATTATTCGCATCCGCTTCACCAGATAGTAAACTCTCTAGTTGAAGTTTATCACATTTTTTTACCAATTCATTTAACTGCAAAACTGATAAATCTATAAAATCTTTATCACTCTCTTCTTCTGCAAGATCTATGAGCTCAACCAGGCCACTTTTTTCAATCTCTATAGATTTAATTACATCTATTGTTTTTTCTAAGTTTTTTTTGTCTCTCATTATTAACTGAGCATTAGACGTGTCATTCCAAAAATTTGGATCTTCAATTAACAGATCAATTTTGTTAAGTTTATCAATAGCGTTTTCCCAATCAATATGTTTTTTTAATATATGAAGTGCATGGTCTACTTCATTAAATTTTAGCTGTATTTCAGATTGCATTTTAAATAACCTGTTGATTTAGTATAATGGAGATAAATTTTTAATATGTGTTTTTGAATTTTTGAGATTTATTAAGTTTTTATTGATACTTAGGCTTGGAAGTTGACCTGGCTTAAAAGCTTCCAATATTGAGTTTTTATTATTTGAATTTACTTTAACTCCAGTTTTAGAATTAACTAATATAAGTTTAATGCCTGGTGGCCTTCTAAAAGGAATATCTGGTTTATTTTTTAGAGTTTTTTTCATAAAATTTTTGAAAATTGGCGCTGCTACTGAACTTCCCGTTTCTTTAAACCCAAGTGGCCTAGGTTTGTCAAAACCTACAAATACTCCAACAACTAAATCACTAGAAAATCCTATGAACCAGGCATCGGTATTTGCATTAGTTGTTCCTGTTTTTCCTGCTAAATTTCTTTTTAAAGATTTTATAACAACACCTGTGCCTCTCTCAACAGCTCCTTTTAGCATAGATGTCATTTGATATGCGGAACCAGCAGAGATAATTTTTTTTCTTGAATCCAATGAAGCTATTCTTGGAATTTGATTAGAACTTGATCCAGTATCGCAGTTTTTACATATTCGCTTGTCATGTTTTACAATAGTTTTTCCTCGTCTATCTTGAACACGATCAATTAATGTAGGAGTTATTTTTTTTCCACCATTTACTATCATTCCATATGCATTAGTTAATTTTAGTAAAGTTGTTTCTCCAGCTCCTAAAGACATAGAAAGATATGGAGGTAAATTCTGATTAATTCCAAATAACTTTGCAAATCTTTGAATAATATGTGGTTTAGTATAGTTTTCTAATAAAATTTCTACAGTATTTTTTTCTATACCAAAATGCTTAGCTATTGTGATATATGAAGCCCCATTATCTAATAACTGATAAAGTTCATTTTCATTAATTTTATTTTTTAGAGAAAAATTTTGGATCAGTGATAATTTTTCCTCTTCAATCAGCTTTATTGCTAACCTTGCTGTCATTAAATTTCTAGATTTTTCTATACCTAATCTCAGAGGACTAGGTCCATAGAATTTTTTCGTATAATTTGCTGGCTTCCACTTTGGGCACCCTTCACATTGTTCATAAGCTAAAGCTGCATCTTGTATAAGATCCGTTGGTTTATAATTTTTTTCTAAACCTGCTAAATAAATAAAGGGTTTAAAAGCTGATCCAGGCTGACGTTTTGCTTGAGTTGCTCTGTTAAATTCACTTTGATTGAAGTTATAACCACCACTCATTGCCAATATTCTTCCAGTATTTGGATCTATAACAACTATTGCTCCATTAACTTCTGGTATTTGAGAAAGTAAATAGTTTTTCTCTTTTTTATTGGATTGCTTCTTAACAACAATTACGTCTCCAACATTTAAGAAATCCTTAAAATTTTTATACCTTGATCCCAAATAAATTTTTAATTTATCGTCTTTATCTTTTTTTATTGTTTGTGGTTTTACCCAAGAAAGATTTTTAAATTCAACAACCCCGATGTCTCCATCAGGTAGACGTATCTCAATAAAATTTTTATATATTTTATTTACAATAACTGCTTTTCTTTTTAGAGGTAATTTTTTCTGTACGTCATTTAAAATAATTAATATCTCATTTAAACTTAATTTAGATAAATCTAAATTTTTTATTATCCCCCTCCAACCTTGTCTTTTATCTAAACTTTCTAGTCCATTCACTAGAGCCTCATCTGCATTAACTTGCATAAAAGGATTTAACGTAGTTCTAACAGAGTAACCATTTGTATATAATTTAGATCCAATCTTTTTATTTTTACTTAAAGTTTTTCTCACTTCTTCAGTAAAGTATGGGGCGTAACCAGCATCTATACCACTGGATTTAAGTATTTTTATGGGTTTACTTCTTTCTTTTTCCTCTATATCTTTTTTAATATAGCCATTTTTGTGCATTTGATTTAATACCCAATTACGTCTAACTGTAGCCTGCTCAATTTTGTACAATGGGTTATAATTATTTGGAGCCTTAGGTAATGCTGCTAAAAAAGCCATCTCAGCTAAACTGAGATTATCTAAACTTTTATCAAAATAATTCAAAGCAGCTGCAGCAATACCATATGATTTAAAACCCAAATAAATTTCATTTAAATACAACTCCAAAATTTGATTTTTTGAAAAAGCTCTTTCAATACGTATAGCTAAAATTGCTTCTTTAATTTTTCTTTCATATGAGACCTCTGAGGTTAGTAGAAAATTCTTGGCAACCTGTTGAGTAATTGTAGAAGCTCCTATTAATCTTTTACCAGAACCTATGTTACTAATATTGGTAATTACAGCTCTCAAAGTTGCTTTCATGTCTAGACCAAAATGATTATAAAAACCTTTATCTTCAGCAGATAAAAATGCATTAATTAGTTTTTTAGGAATAACATTTATTGGAACAAAAACTCTATTTTCTATTGCATACTCAGCAAGCAAGGCACCATTTCCAGCATGAACTCTAGTTACTACCTTTGGGTTGTATTTTGACAACTCTTTATAATCTGGAAGGGTTTTACCAAAATACCACAATCCGTAAAAAAAAATTATTATTCCTGATAATAAAAATAAAAAAAGTGTTGTTATTAAGTATGCAAAAAATTTCATTTTATCTTTTTATGTGTAAATTTAGACATTTTTAGGACCGTTCTATCTGCTTTTATCAGTTAGATAATTTTCTATGGCATTCGCTAACCCTTGGCTTAAATTTTTCATATATTTACTATTTAACATTTTTTTCTCTTCTTGTTTATTTGACAAGAAGCCTATTTCAATTAAGACTGAAGGTATATCATAGGATTTTAAGACTGCAAAACCTGCAAATCTATGTCCTCTATTTAAAGCTAATTTAGTCTCTTTTAAATTAGAAATAATATTTTTGGCTAGAATAGAACTGTCATTCATTGCTTCTCTTTGAAACATTTTTATTAAAGATCCATATATAAGTGGATCTTTAATGCTTTCCTCAAGGCCTAATATTTTGTCGACTTCATTTTCTTTTTTGGCCAATCTCTGTGCCTCCTTATCCGACGCAACATCTGAAAGACTGAAAACAGAAATACCACTAGCTTTTTTATTTTCACTTGAGTCTGCGTGAATGGAAATAAAAATATCTGCTTTATTTTTTTTTGCTAATTCAATTCTCTTTCTAAGTGGAATAAAATAATCACCTGTCCTGGATAAAAGAGCATTAATTTGTCTGTTCTTATTTAAAACTTTAGCGATTAAGAGGGAGGCTTTTAAAGTTAAATCTTTTTCTAAAGTACCTAACACTCCAATTGCTCCAGGATCTTTGCCTCCATGTCCGGGATCAATAAAAACAATTATTTTTTTTTCTATTATCGATGCTCTGTAATTTTTTGGTCTTTTTAAAGGTAATGAGTTAAAACTTCTTTGATTTAAGCTTATTTGTTTTTTAGTTTCTGATAGACTAATTTTATCGGTAAGTGTTAGAAAATTTCCTTTATTTTTATATAAAACATGCTTAGCTATACTAAAGCTAGTCTTAGAAGTGTTACTAATGCTCATTTCTAGGTTTAGCAACTCGTTATTATTTTCAACTTTATTAAAAAAAAAGTCTGAAATAATAGCTGGTTGAGATAATTCTAAAACAAGCCTGGAGCCAAGCTTTGATTTAGAACTAAGTCTTACATCCGTCAATAAGCTCTGTTTATTTTCTTTGAATTTTGAAATATTCTTAAATCTTATAGGTTTCTCAAAATCAATAATTATTCGATATGGCTCATCCAAGAGATTAAGTTTTATATTATTGTTGAGATCTAAATTCATACAAACTAAATTATTAAATTTTATTCCACAATGTGTTTTTAACTGATCAGATTTAACTTCATGAGAGAGAATAAAAGTTAGTAAGATTAATATTATTTGCATTGTTTTAGGTTTAATTTCAATTAAGTTATTCATACGAGTTTTTGTTTAATGCTATATAATTATTTATTATATCAAAAAATAAAGTTTGTCTTGGCTCAATCAACAATATATAACTTAAAATAGAATTTATGTGATTAAATTGAATAAGTAAATTTGTTAAAATATATGAATGTTAATTTCAATTTAATCATTTGAAACCTAGCAAATGCGGGTGAAATACAGAATGAGATTTAATTTTTAGTGTTACAAATTATTTGTAGGGAATTAATGGTTGTTGATTTTTAATTTTAAATTGAGCTTTTATAAAAGATGACATTAATATTTGATTTTTTTAAATAACTAATTAATTAACCTAAGAAATAAACATCTTTAACTCTTCAAGTTCTCATTCAAGTTAATTTAGTGTAATCAAAATAACATTTGATTGCCTTTTTGAGTTTGGAGATAAATTATGACTAAACGTTTATTAATTGATGCAAGGCAAACAGAAGAAACCAGGGTAATCACAAGCACAAATGATAAAATTGACGATTTTGAATACGAAGTTCATTCTAGAAGACAATTAAAGGGCAATATCTACCTTGCAAGAGTTACTAGAGTTGAGCCCAGCCTTCAAGCGGCATTTATAGAATATGGTGGAAACAGACAAGGTTTTTTAGCATTTAGTGAGATTCATCCAGACTATTACAGAATTCCAATAGAAGACAGACAAAAATTAATTGCCGATGTATCAGCAAAAACAGACGAAGAACTTGATATTAATCAAAATATAAATGAAGAAATTGAAGAAGATTTTAGTGAAGAAGAATTGAGGAAGGTTAAACGTAACCTTTATAGAAATTATAAAATTCAAGAAGTTATTGCTAGACGTCAAATATTATTGGTTCAAGTTGTTAAAGAAGAAAGAGGAACCAAAGGAGCTGCATTAACAACTTATATATCAATTGCCGGAAGATATTGCGTACTTATGCCTAATACTCCTAGAGGAGGAGGAGTTAGTAGAAAAATTGCAAATATTGTAGATAGAAAAAGATTAAAAAAAATAGTTGATGATCTTGATCTAGCAACAGGAATGGCACTAATAATTAGAACTGCTGGAAGTAAAAGGACAAAAATTGAAATAAAACGAGACTACTCTAATTCCATGAGCACATGGGAGAACGTAAAAAAGCTTACTTTAGAGTCAAATGCACCAACTCTGATTCATGAAGAAGGTTCACTTGTCAAAAGAGCTATACGTGACTTATATCATAATGATATAGATGAGGTTTTAGTTGAGGGTAATGAGGCCTATAAAGTTTGTAAGAACTACATGAAAGCATTAATGCCTAGTCATGCAAAGAAAGTTCAAGAATATAATGATGTAAAAAAACCTCTATTTCAAAACTATAACCTAGACACACAGTTATTTGATATATTTAGCCCTAAAGTAACCCTTAATTCTGGAGGTTACCTTATTATCGATCAAACAGAGGCATTAGTTGCGATTGATGTTAACTCTGGCAAGGCTACTAGAGAAAGGTCTATAGAAGATACAGCACTTAAAACAAACTTGGAAGCAGCTGAAGAGTTTGCTAGACAAGCAAGACTCAGAGATCTCTCAGGTCTCGTCGTTATTGATTTCATTGACATGGAAGAGGTTAAAAATAGAAATAACGTAGAAAAAAAATTAAAAGAAGCAATGAGAAAAGATAGAGCCCGTATACAAATAGGCCAAATTAGTGGTTTTGGGCTTCTAGAATTGTCTAGACAACGGCTTAGGCCTTCAGTTGTCGAAAACTCATCCGAATTATGCTCGCATTGTGGTGGATCAGGTCGCATTCAATCTATTGAGGTTAGTGCTGTACAAATACTTAGATCTATCGAAGAGGAAGGTGCCAACGATAATAATATAGGCGTAAATGTATACGCTCACTCTAGTGTTATACTTCATATTTTAAATAAAAAACGTGATCAACTTAGTGAAATTCAATCTCGATACAACATTTTGATTGAATTTATTAATGACAATAGCATTATCCCACCATTGAAAAAATTAGAAACAGTCAAAAAAATCAATACACAAAATAAGATACAGACAGAAAAAAAAGAAAATCAAGAAGGATCTGCCATTAATGACCAAGAAAATAACAATAGAAGAAAAAGAGGGAAGAAAATAGGAAGAAAAAATAAAAAAGTAACTCCCAATGAAGATCTTTCCAATGAAGAAGAAACAAAGAATAATAATTCAATTAATAAAAACGAAACCAAAGCAACTGAGAAGACAGATCAAAACGAAATAAATAAAAATATTAAAAAAAGAAAAAATACACGAGAAAACAATAAAAAATCAAATGAGAGCAAATCTAAGAAAAATAAATCTGTTAAAATTAAATCAGAAAACGATAATACATTAGACGATGAAAAGAATAATATAAACGAAACGGCTACAACTGAAACAAAAAATCCTAGGATAGTTCAAACTTCTTCTCCCATTGAGGTTACAGAAATAGACAATGACGCAAAGCCTCAAAAACCTAAAAGAAAAGGGTGGTGGTCAAAATAAAAAAATTACTGTTCATATTTTTATTTTTTTTTTCATGTAATTCAATAGCTTCCGAAAAAATTAAAATTATTAGAGATGCAGAGATCGAGTTTTTTCTTCAAAAAATTATAGTATCAATTTCACAAAACCTTAAAGAAGAAGGTAAGAAATTTTATCCCAGGCTAATTTTGAATAATGAGTACAATGCATTTGTTACAGGTTCAAACAAGATTTATGTAAGCTCAGGATTAATTAACAAAGCTGAATCAATCAGTGAAATTCAAGGGGTTATAGCTCACGAAATTGGTCATTTAATTTTAAATCATCATACTAGTAGACTTATTAATAAGGATAAAAGTTCCAAATATTCAACTATAGCTGCAATAGCCGGAATTGGTCTATCAATAGGGGGCAAATTGAATAGCAACGCTGCGACTGGTTTAATCATTGGTGGTCAAGATCTAACAACAAAATCCTACCTTCAATTTACGAGAATTCAAGAACAAGCAGCTGATAAGTTTGCACTAGACATCATGAAGAAAGCTAAAATTTCTTTAAATGGTTTAAAAAGTTTATTATCCAGGTTAAGTGAAGAGGAAATGTTAAACCAACCTCTACGAAGTGATTTTTATAGATCTCATCCCGTTTCTAAATTAAGATTAAGGCAACTGAATAAATATATTAATTTACCTTCAAGCTCAAAATCAGTAAAAACAAAAATTTTTATTAATGATAATAATATCTCTTTAGAGTATATAAGTAACAAAATAAAAGCTTATAATCAAAATTCCTCTGAAATTTTAAATAATGAAAGAATTAACAATGAAGTTTTATATTTATATAATAATGTTGTAGGAAATTTAAGAATAGGTAAGTACGATTTAGCAATTAATAATTTAAATGAATTAATAGTAAAATTTAAGAATTACCCTTTTATATTTGAACTTTGTGGAGACATTTATTTTGCAAAAGGTGATTTTAAAAAGGCAATAGAAAACTACAAAAGAGCGATAAAAATCCTAAACAGTAATTCAGTTGACTCTACTGATCTAATTAATTTTTCTTTGGTTAAGTCATTGCTACAAACTAACGAAGTAAATAATTATAAACAATCAATCTATATTTTAGAACAGCTAGTAAAAACTAATCCACGATGGAGTTACTTATGGAGACTTTTAGCAAAGGCATCAGGTAGAATAAACCAAAAAGGAATTTCTTACATTGCCTTAGCGGAAGAAGCATTAATTAAAAAAAACTTTTTGAAAGCAAAAAAATATGTAAGTTTGGCTTTTAAGTTCCCAGAATTATCTGAGGAATATAGATTAAGGGGACAAGAAATTTTAATTAGGACAAAAGAAAAAAAATGAAAAATAAAAACTTAAATATAATAACTTTATTATCAGCTTTAATGCTTTTATTACCCTCTTTATGTAAATCTCATGAAATTAAAGAAGATACTATAGAAAAAATAATACAAGAATTTATAGTAAACAATCCTGACTTAATTCAATCTTCTCTTGATAATCATAAAATTAATCTAGAAAAACAAAAAGTTCAAAAAGCTATTAATGCACTAAAAATAATTAAGAATCCTGGTGTTTTTCAAAAAAATGCTAACATAACGATATATGAGTTCTTTGATTATAACTGTGGATATTGTAAATCAGTTCTAAAAGTAGTTTTAGAAACATTAGCTGAAGATAAGAAATTAAATTTTGTTTTTGTAGAATACCCTATTTTATCTCAAGATTCTTACATAGCATCTATAGCTGCTCTTGCCTCAAAAAAACAAGGTTTATATAACGATTTTCATTCTTCACTAATGAGCTTAAAAGGTAGAATTAGTGAAAAAGAAATATATAAAATTGCACAAAAAACAGGTTTAAACTTGGAACAACTAAAAATTGACATGAAAAATCCTGAAATAAAAACTCAACTTTTACAAAATCGTGAAATAGCTAAACTACTAAATTTAAACGGAACTCCGGCTTTTATAATTGGTGATATTATTTATCCAGGTGCTATAAACAAAAATAATTTAAAGACAATAATAAAAAACTTTCGTGAAAGTTGATTTCTTTCTATAACGAATGTCTTATTATAAATAAATTTCTTTTTTATCCATGATTTTAATTGGAGAATAAAATGATTAAAAAACTATATATTTTAAATGGACCAAATTTAAACTTATTAGGAACAAGGGAACCAGAGAAATATGGGAACACCTCTTTTGAAAATGTTAAATCTTTATGCAATGAAAGATGTATAAGTAATGAGTTAGATTTACATTTCTTTCAATCCAATTTTGAAGGTGAAATAATTGAAGAAATACATAAAGCAAATAATAATGCATGCGGCATTATAATTAATGCAGGAGCATTAACGCATACTTCAATTGGGATTCTTGATGCTTTGACCATGTTTGATGGCCCCAAAATTGAAATCCACATAACCAACGTATATGCAAGAGAGGACTTTCGTCATAAGTCATTTATCTCACCTGTTGCAACTGGTATAATAGCAGGTTTAGGTGTGAACTCCTATGTACTTGCAATTGAAGCTATTAAAGAGTTAATAAATGACTAAGCTTAAGAAAAGATAGGATAACTAATGAATGACAAGAAAAAAAATAATCTAGACGAAGTAAATTTAGTTCAGGCTTTATCTGATATAGTTAACACGGACAAACTATCAGAATTAGAATATGAAACCGATGTGTGTAAGATTAAAATTGTAAAACACTCAAATCCAATTTTTTCAAATGTTCCATCAGTTGAAAATCAAACTATAAATACTGTTCCCGTTGAAAAAGAAAATAAAACAATTACTACCTCAGAAAAATATAATAATAAACATCCAGGTGCTATAAATTCACCAATGGTTGGAACTGCATATTCTGCATCAGAACCTGGTAAAGACCCTTTCATAAAAATTAACTCTTCAGTCATAAAAGGTGACACCTTACTTATAATTGAGGCAATGAAAGTTATGAATACCATTACTGCTCATAAATCTGGGAAAGTTGCTTTCATTGGATTCGAAGATGGTCAACCAATAGAATTTGACCAATTATTAATTGTTATTGAATAGAATTTTCTAATGTTTTCAAAAATACTAATTGCAAATAGAGGTGATGTCGCCTTAAGGGTATTAAGGGCTTGTAAAGAACTTAATATTAAAACCGTTGCTGTCCATTCAACTGCTGATAATGACGCAATGCATGTAAGATTAGCCGATGAGAGTGTTTGCATTGGCCCTCCTTCATCTGCAAAATCATATTTAAATATTCCAGCTATAATAACAGCTGCAAAATTAGTGGGTGCTGACGCCATTCACCCTGGCGTTGGTTTTCTATCAGAAAATGCAGAATTTGCAGAAATTGTTGAAGCTCACAACATTACTTTTATTGGTCCTAAGACAGAGCATATTAAATGCATGGGAGACAAGATAGAAGCAAAAATCACAGCTCAGAAATTAGGAATACCTCTGGTTCCTGGTTCCAAGGGAGATATAGTTAATTATGAATCAGCAGAAAAGGAAGCGGAACAAATTGGATATCCTGTTCTTATTAAAGCAGCTTCTGGTGGTGGTGGTAGAGGAATGAAAGTTGCTTTGACAAAAGAGGAGCTAGAACCAGCCTTTATCTCTGCAAAAAATGAGGCAAAAGCAGCTTTTGGTGATGACCGTGTTTATATAGAGAGATATCTGCAAAACCCCAGACATATTGAAGTTCAAATTATTGGAGATAAATTTGGAAACACTGTTCATCTTGGTGAAAGAGAATGCTCTATTCAAAGAAGACACCAGAAAGTTATTGAAGAAGCGCCTTCCCCTGCAATCAATGAAACAACTAGGAATAGAATTGGTACGATAGCCTCTAATGCCGCAGCTGAAATGGGTTATTTAGGCTTAGGAACTATAGAGTTTTTATATGAAAATGGTGAATTTTTCTTTATTGAAATGAATACCAGACTTCAAGTAGAACATCCCATAACCGAAGCTATAACAGGCATAGATCTTGTAAGAGAACAAATCAGAATTGCAGCTGGTCTTCCCTTATCATTTAAACAAGAGGATGTTAAAATAAATGGGCATGCTATAGAATGTCGAATTAATGCTGAAAATCCTATAACTTTCATCCCATCTCCAGGTAAGATTGAAGAGTTTCATTCTCCAAGTGGCCTTGGCGTAAGAGTTGAGGCATGCGTATACTCAGGTTATGTTGTACCGCCATATTATGATAGCTTAATAGCTAAATTAATAGTTCATGGCGATAATAGAAATCACTGTATTTCGAGACTTAAACAAGCTTTAAAAGAAATTATTATAGAACCTATTTCTACAACCATTGAATTACATAAAGATATTTTAGACACAAAAGTTATGGAAGAAGGTTCTTATGACATTAGATGGTTAGAAAATGAATTGTTAGATTCAAAATAATACGCCCTAATACAGATTTTTTAACTTTGAATAACACACTTAACATTACCATTTCTGCAAACGAGTTATTAAAAGCTTACACGCTTGGATACTTTCCTATGGCTGAAAGTAGAAATGATAAAAATTTAGTTTTTATTGATCCTGAATGTAGAGCGTTAATACCAATAGAAAAATTTCATGTTTCAAAAAGTCTATTTCGTTTAGTTAACAAGAGACCTTTTACCATCACTATGAACCAAGCCTTTTCTTCAGTAATACATAAATGTGCTACAATTAATAGAGATGACACGTGGATCAATCTTGAGATAGAAAAGTTATTTATTACCCTCAATGAAATGAGATATGCACACTCAATTGAATGCTGGGACAATCGTAAATTAGTTGGTGGCATCTATGGATTAGCTATAGGCGGAGTTTTCTTTGCAGAATCAATGTTTAGTTCTGTTCCTAATGGAAGTAAAGTTGCCTTATTAAACCTGGTAGCAAGATTATGGAAAACTGGTTTTAAAATATTAGACGTTCAATTTTTAAATGACCATTTAATACAATTTGGAGCTTATGAAGTTGAAAAAGTTAGTTTTAAGAAAGACTTAAAGTCGGTTGTAAATATCAAAAATACATTCTATTCTTCACCCTCTAAAGATGAGGATTTTTTTGAGATACTATCAACATTTTTGCAAGCTAAAATAGATAAATCATAAACTGAATTTTCAAGTGCATTTAAAGCTGGGCTTGAAGCAAACATCCATCCTTTAAATTTAACTTCTGAGAGTCTATCAGAATTATCATTTATTCTTATATAAGCGAGTGATTCAGGTTTAAAAATTGGCTTGGAAAAAACACACCTTTCTACAAAAATATCAAGAACACCATATTTATAAGTTTGACCTACAAATACTTCAAAAGTTTCTATTCTTGCTGTAATTTTATCCAACCCTTGAATTAATAATTTATTACCTTCAACCCATGGAGAAGCAAATATATTTTTTGAAAAAGTAATTAAAATTAGAAGAAAAACTATTTTTGAAAAACACATAATATTGATAACCATAAGATTTTACCTATTTATTTTTTATTTCCTGAGTAAATAACTTTTCCTAACATATCAGTGAAACTTACTGGATCACTTGTATCATAAATAGTGTCATTCGGTTTGATATATGTATCAGAGCCTCCGGGAATTATATCTATGAAATTCCCTCCTAAAAGTGAAGATGATGTTATTCTTGCTGAAGAATCGGCTGGAATTTTTATATTTTCATTCAATTTAACATCTACTTTTGCATTGTAATCCTCTAAATTAAGACCTAAGCTTGTTATTTTTCCTACATTAATTCCTGATATTTTGACATTGTCACCATTTTTCAAACCTGCTGAGGATCCAAAGATCAAGGATATATTATAGCCAACCTTTTGATTGCTATTTACTGACTGCATACCTATGCTTAAAAAGCCAATTGCAACACTTAAAACGATGGCTCCCATCAAAATCTCAATCAAACTATATCTCATGCATAAGGTTCCTAACTAAATTAAAATTTATAACTACTATATCAAATTACTAAACTTTTTAAACATGATTGTAATAATTATTTCACTTAGACTTATCCATAAACGTTAAAATCATAATAAAATTATATAGTTAAAAAAAAATTAAAAAAATTTAAATTATTGACTTTACTAAAGCATACTAAATCATGTAGTTTGTATATTCATAATCACTACATATTGTGTTTATCCACAGGCTAGTATTTATTGAAATAAGTTAAAAAAAGCTAATTAAGAAAATAAAATTAAGGAAAAACAACACGTTATTTTTAGAAAATTGTAAAGCCCGTAAACCTGTTTTAAATTTTAAACAATTTATCCACAGGTTTAATAAACGCTTTTATACTCCAGTCTAATTTATTAACTAAGATTGTTTATTCATTGTATTTAAAAGAGGGAAAATATGAAGTTTACCAGACAATTTACTAAAAATAATGATAATGCATATTCAGGTTTAGAATTTAAAACTACTACAAGTGAAATTAAGAATCCTGATGGAACTATTGTGTTTAGCGCACCTAATATAGAAGTACCTGCTAATTATTCGCAAGTTGCAGCCGATATTATTGCGCAAAAATATTTTCGTAAAGCTGGCATTCCTACATATGTAAAAAAAATTGAAGAAAATGACGTTCCCTCTTGGTTATGGCGTTCTGAACCAGATGCAATTAAATTAAGTCATCTTCCTGAAGATAAAAGATTTAAAGGTGAAGAATCAGCCAAACAAGTTTTTGACAGACTAGCAGGCACATGGACTTACTGGGGATGGAAAGGTAATTATTTTACAAAAGAAGAAGATGCAAAAATTTATTTTGATGAAATGAGATATATGCTTGCTGCTCAAATGTGCGCTCCAAATTCACCACAATGGTTTAATACAGGTTTACATTGGGCATATGGAATCGATGGCCCAAGCCAAGGCCACCACTATGTAGACTTTAAAACAAAAAAATTAGTTAAATCTAAGTCTTCTTATGAGCATCCTCAACCTCATGCATGCTTTATTCAATCTGTCAAAGACGATCTTGTTAATGAAGGTGGAATAATGGACCTGTGGGTAAGAGAGGCAAGGTTATTTAAGTATGGTTCAGGTACAGGTACAAATTTTTCTAAATTAAGAGGTAGCACTGAAGGCTTGTCTGGAGGCGGAAGATCGTCCGGAATGATGAGTTTCTTACGAATTGGAGACCGAGCAGCAGGAGCAATTAAATCTGGTGGCACCACAAGAAGAGCAGCTAAAATGGTGACAGTAGATGTAGATCATCCAGATATTGAAGAATATATCAATTGGAAGGTAGTTGAAGAACAAAAAGTTGCTGCACTTGTTGCTGGCTCAAAATTAACTGGTAAAAATCTAAAATCTGTAATGGATGCATGTAACCTTTCAAACTATAAAGATGAAGAACGAATAAACCCTAAAATTAATATTGAACTTAAAAAAGCTATATTAAATTGCCGTGCTGTAATGATTCCTGAAAATTACATACAAAGGGTTATACAATTTGCTAAGCAAGGATTTAAAGATATTGAATTTCAAACATATGATACGGACTGGGATAGCGAAGCTTACTTAACAGTATCAGGTCAAAACTCCAATAACTCTGTTAGAGTTAGTAATGACTTTTTAGAAAAAGTGTCACAAAAATCTAAATGGGACCTTATTAGACGAACTGATGGTGGAGTTCATAAAACAATTGAGGCAGCTGATTTGTGGTCAAAAATATCCGAAGCAGCTTGGGCTTGTGCTGATCCAGGACTACAATACGATACTACTATCAACGAATGGCACACTTGCCCTGAAGCTGGAAGAATAAATGCTTCAAACCCTTGCTCAGAGTATATGTTTATCGATGACACTGCATGCAACTTAGCTTCTATAAATCTACTACAGTTTAAAAAAGATGATGCATCTTTTGATATAGAAGCCTATGAATACACAACTAGATTGTGGACTCTAACATTAGAAATATCCGTAATGATGGCACAATTTCCATCTAAAGAAATTGCCCAAAGATCATATGAATATAGAACACTTGGATTAGGTTACGCAAATATAGGCGGATTATTGATGTCTTGGGGGATTGCGTATGACAGTGATGAAGGTAGGTCTATTTGTGCAGCCCTAACATCAATCATGACAGGTATATCATATGCAACTTCTGCTGAAATAGCAGGCGAGTTAGGAGCATTCCCTAAATATAAAGAAAATGCAAAACACATGTTAAAAGTAATACGCAATCATAAACGAGCTTCAGAAGGCAAAACAAGAGATTATGAAGAATTATCTATTAATCCAGTTCCTTTAATGGCCCAAGACTGCCCTGATCAAAAATTAATTGTAGCAGCAAAAGAAGCTTGGTCAAAAGCATTGTCCCTTGGTGAAAAAAATGGATATAGAAATGCTCAAGCTACAGTGATTGCTCCTACTGGTACAATTGGGCTTGTTATGGATTGCGACACTACTGGCATTGAACCAGATTTTGCCATGGTTAAATTTAAAAAATTAGCAGGAGGTGGCTATTTTAAAATAATAAATCGTGTTGTACCTGAAGCTCTTGCATATTTAGGATATAACGCAGATCAAATCGATGACATGCAAAAATATGCAGTAGGTACCGGCAGCTTAAAAGATTGTCAAGCTATCAGCCATAATGCATTAATTTCTAAAGGTTTTACAGAAAAAGAAATTAACTTGATTGAAGATTCTTTAGCTTCAGCATTTGATATTAAATTTGTGTTTAACCAATTCACCCTTGGAGCAGAGTTTTGTAAAGAAAAATTAGGCATGTCTTCAGAGCAAATGAATGATTTTACTTTTAATATGTTAGAGTTTTTAGGATTTACTTCAGAAGAGATAGACGTTGCGAACATTCATGTTTGTGGTGCTATGACATTGGAGGGTGCACCGCATTTAAATAAAGATCATTTAGCTGTGTTTGATTGTGCAAACGTTTGTGGAAGAATTGGTAAAAGATTTTTGTCAGTTGACAGCCATATAAAAATGATGGCAGCTGCACAATCTTTTATATCTGGTGCTATTTCGAAAACAATTAATATGCCAAATGATGCCACAATAGATGACTGTAGTGATGCTTATATGCTATCTTGGCAACTTGGCATTAAAGCTAATGCACTATATAGAGATGGTTCAAAATTAAGTCAGCCTTTGAACTCGGCTTTACTTGATGAAGATGATATTGACGAAGATAATGATAACATAACCAACGAAGAAGATATTACTAAGAGAACTAGTCAAGTGGTTGAAAAAATTGTTGAACGATTTGTACAAACTGAAAGAGATAAACTGCCCCACAGAAGAAAAGGGTACACACAAAAAGCTACAGTTGGTGGACATAAAGTTTATTTGAGAACTGGTGAATATGAAAGTGGTAAATTAGGGGAAATCTTTGTTGATATGCATAAAGAGGGAGCAGCATTTAGATCATTAATGAACAACTTTGCAATTGCAGTGTCAATTGGTCTGCAGTACGGCGTTCCGTTAGAAGAGTATGTTGAGGCCTTCACATTTACACGTTTTGAGCCTCAGGGTATGGTTACAGGAAATGATACAATAAAAATGTCAACGTCTATTCTTGATTATATTTTTAGAGAACTTGCTATATCCTATCTTGACAGAAATGATTTGGGTCATGTTGGGCCTGAAGACCTTGAATCAAGTACAACTGGTTCTGGAGGACATAAAAATCTTATATCCGAGAAAGTTGCTAGTAGAGGTTTTGTTAGAAGAGAATTAAAGGTTGTATCAGGTGGAAATAATAACGTGACAATGATGCCGCAAACAACCTCTCTAAAAGAAGACACAAAAAATGAACCTAATCAAGAGGATACTGTTGTTATTAATAATCAAGCTCCTAATCTAGCTCAAGAAATTGAAGCTAAAATAAAAGGTTATGAGGGTGAAGCTTGCGGTGAATGTGGTAATTTCACCCTAGTTAGAAATGGAACATGTATGAAATGTAATACCTGTGGTGCAACTTCAGGTTGTTCTTAAAAAGGAAACGAAATGGCAAATATCATTGACCAAAGATTAAAAGAATTAAACATTGAACTTGATGATGCAAGCGTACCAGCTGGAAGTTATGTACCCTATGTAATTACTAATAATTTAGTATTTATATCAGGACAATTACCTTTTATAGATGGGAAATTGACCATAAAAGGTAAGGTAGGTGATAATGTTTCTCTTGATGATGCCGTTAAAATGTCTGAAGCGTGCGCAAAAGCACTTCTTAGCCAACTGAAAGCTGCTTGTAATGGCAATCTTGATAAGGTTAATAAAGTAGTTAAATTGGGTGGATTTGTTGCCTCGGCTCCAAATTTTACAGATCAGCCAAAGGTAATAAATGGTGCATCAGACTTAATTGTTAATATTTTTGGAGATAAAGGTAAACATTCTAGATTTGCAGTAGGTGTAGCAGCTCTTCCATTAAATGTTCCTGTTGAGATTGATGGTATTTTTGAGATTGAAGATTAAGATTTACAAATACAAAACTCAACAATGAAAATTGAATTAGCCTCAAGCTTAAGCAATATTGATAAGAATCAATGGAATAAATTAAACATATGTAATCATCCATTTACATCATATGAATTTTTGAATGCATTAGAAACTTCAAACTCTGTATCTACAAAAACTGGTTGGACGCCAAAACACATTTTAGTTAAAAATGCGGCTAATAATTTAATTGGGGCATCACCTAATTATTTGAAGATGCACTCTTATGGTGAATATATTTTTGATCATAGTTGGGCAAATGCATTTGAAAATGCGGGTGGTCAGTATTATCCAAAATTACTTTCTGCTATACCCTTTACACCCGCAACGGGCCCAAGAATTTTGTTAAGCCCTCAAAAAAAAAAAAATGATGAAATATTTAAATTAATAATTTTCACATACGAACAACTTGTAAAAAATAATAATTTAAGTTCAGCTCATATGAATTTTATTACAAAACAACTAAGTGATACATTAAATAAAAGAAATTGGATAAAAAGGGAAGGTCTTCAGTTTCACTGGTATAATAAAAAGTATCAATCATTTGATGATTTCTTGGGTGAATTAAAAAGTACAAAAAGAAAAGCAATTAAAAAAGAAAGAAAAAAAATTAATGAATATGGTCTAACAATTGAACGCTTAACTGGAGACGCTTTGAATGTAAAGATCTGGGACTCTTTTTATGAATTTTATTTAAGTACCATTGATAAAAAATGGGGAGGCGCTTATTTAACAAAAGATTTTTTCTACTCAATAAATCGAAGTATGAAAAACAAAATCTTATTAGTCATAGCTAAGAAAAATAATGATATTATTGCTGGCGCATTAAATTTCGTTGGTGAGAACACTTTATATGGTAGGAATTGGGGATCAAAATTAGACGTACCTTTCTTGCATTTTGAACTTTGCTACTATCAGGCCATTGAATATGCAATTGAAAATAAAATTCAAATAGTTGAGGCTGGAGCTCAAGGTCATCATAAAATACAAAGAGGTTATATTGCAACTTCTACATATAGTGCTCACTATATTCAAAACGATTCCTTTGATAAGGCTATTAGAGGTTTTGTAGAAATGGAAGCAAACGAAATCAACAAACAAATCGAGGTTATTAATCAACAAGGTTCCCCTTATTCGAATTAATAAATCATGTTAACTCAGGCGTCCCCTTGTTTTTATTCTTTTTATCTTTATTATTTGGTCCTTCTGTTTTAAGAACTAATTTATTTTTTAAAAAGTCAACATTAACAATGCCACCATCAACTAACCTGCCAAATAGCAATTCTTCAGCTAACGGTTTTTTAATATGTTCTTGAATAACTCTTCCTAAAGGCCTAGCTCCAAATGTTTTATCATAACCTTCTGAAGCCAACCAGTCTCTTGCTTTGTCACTTAAAACAACAGACACACCTTTTTCAGATAACTGTGCCTCTAGTTGCATTATAAATTTATCAACTACCATTCTAACTACCTCTAAAGGTAAATATCCAAATGGTATAATAGCGTCTAATCTATTTCTAAATTCTGGCGCAAATAATTTATCAATCGCTTCAGTATCAGCACCCTCTCGATTTTCCTGTTTAAAACCAATCGCTGCTTTTGAAAGTTCCTGAGCTCCTGCATTTGTAGTCATAATCAATATTGTGTTTCTAAAATCTATCGATTTACCATTGTTATCAGTAAGCTTACCATGATCCATGACTTGTAAGAGTAAGTTGAACAAATCAGGATGAGCTTTTTCAATTTCATCTAATAAAAGAACTGAATGAGGGTTTTGATCAACAGCGTCAGTTAAAAGTCCTCCCTGATCAAAGCCTACATACCCTGGAGGTGCCCCTATTAACCTTGAAACTGTATGCCTCTCCATATACTCAGACATGTCAAACCTTATGAGTTTAACTCCTGTTGCTTCGGCTAACTGTCTCGCAACTTCAGTTTTTCCAACTCCTGTTGGACCTGAAAACAAGTATGAACCTACAGGTTTTTCAACTTCTCTTAATCCTGCTCTCGATAATTTAATACTCGAGACTAATTCAGTAACGGCTTTGTCTTGTCCATACACCATTCTTTTTAAATCATCTTCTAACTTTGATAGCGCTTTTCTATCGTCCGTAGACACGTTTCTAGGAGGAATTCTAGCAATCAATGCAACAGTTTCTTCAATCTCGGTTTTTCCAATTATTTTTTTTCTTTTAGATTTAGCTTTTAGCATTTGTGCAGCTGCTGTTTCATCTATCACGTCAATGGCTTTATCTGGTAACTTTCTATCGTTAATATATCTCGAAGACAGTTCAACTGCTGTCTTAATAGCTATATTAGTAAATTTTAATTTATGATGTTCTTCATATTTTGATTTTAATCCCATCAAAATTTTAATGGTGTCCTCAACATTGGGTTCTGCAACGTCAATTTTTTGGAATCTTCTAACTAACGCTCTGTCTTTATCGAAATAACCTCTGTATTCTTTATAAGTGGTTGAACCTATACATTTCAACCCACCATTTTGAAGAGCTGGTTTTAGTAAATTAGACGCATCCATTGCACCTCCACTAGTAGCTCCTGCACCAATTATAGTGTGTATTTCATCTATAAATAAAATTGCATTTTCATTTAATTCAACCTCTTTCATAACAGCTTTGAGACGTTCCTCAAAGTCTCCTCTATACCTTGTGCCAGCAAGCAAACTTCCCATATCCAATGCATATATCTCAGAATTCAGCAAAACATCTGGTACATTACCTTTTACAACCTTGTCTGCTAAACCTTCAGCAATAGCCGTTTTTCCGACACCAGGGTCACCTACCAATAAAGGATTATTTTTTGTCCTTCTACATAAAACCTGAATAGTTCTATCTAATTCAGTTTGTCTTCCTATCAAGGGATCTATTTTCCCTTCGGCTGCTTTTTCATTCAAGTTTACAGCATACTTTTCTAATGCTTTTTCAGCTTTTTTATTTTCTAAGTTTTCTGTTTTATCATCAACTCCAGAAGAGGAACTTGATTTTGAATAGTTAGGATCTTTAGCTAAGCCGTGGCTCATAAAACTTACTGCGTCGAGACGTTTCATATCTTGCTTTTGCAATAAATACACTGCATAACAGTCTCTTTCTGAAAACATTGCAACTAAAATATTAGCTCCAGTAGCTTCACTTCTTCCTGAAGATTGAGTGTGAATTACTGCACGCTGAACAACTCTCTGAAATCCAGCTGTAGGTTGTGTGTCCACATCAACATCTGGCGAGATGATTGCTTTTAATTCTTCATTAAAATATTTGTTTAAATCTTCTTCTAGTACTTTGATATTTACGGAACATGCTTTTAATACTTCAACGGCATCTTGGTCTTCTAACAAAGAACTTAATAAATGTTCTAGCGTTGCAAATTCATGCTTTAACGAAGATGCATTTGTCATTGCTCGCCTTAATGATTCTTCCAACGATTTTGATAGCATTTTTATTCCTTTTCTAATTGAACTTGTAAAGGATGTTCGTATTTACGAGCATAATTCATCACTTGCATAGCTTTTGTTTCGGCTAAATCATATGCATATACACCGCATACCCCTACACCTCTCTGATGCACATGAAGCATAATCTGCGTAGCTTCTTCTCTGTTTTTCTGAAAAAATTTCTCTAGCACCTCAATAACAAACTCCATTGGAGTATAATCATCATTCATCATTAATACTCTATAAAGAGCTGGTATTTTTGTTAGAGGGTCCGTTGCTAACTTAATATTCCCTTCTACATCATCATTTTTATTCTCATCGTCATTTTTATTCATTACAAATAATAACCTTACTTTCTCAAAAGGGGTTAAATCTAAATTTATTTTATTATCAACCATTGATTTCTTAATACTCTTTTGGATTTGACCTTATGTTAATGATATAAGAACGACATAACCATTCAACAAGTTTAAGTTAATAATTTTTTAAAGTTAATTGTTACAAACAATAAAATGATTTTATACTAAATATTGTGATTTGTTAAAAAAATTGTCAATATAATGTGTATATTTGCTTACTTTAAGTTACAAATAATGATTTTTATGTTAATAAATTATTTTAATTTATGGTTGGATATAATAAGTGTTTCGAAACTATGTTAAATTAATTTCTTTTTTGCCTGTATTTTGGATGATTTGTGTTTCATCAGCGCATGCAAAGTACGCTTCTTTTATAATTAACGAAAATACTAAAAGAATCTATCATAACGCAAACGCCGACACCCGTAACTATCCTGCTTCTCTGACTAAAATTATGACCTTATATTTAGTATTTGATGCATTAAAATCAAAAAAAATATCAATGAATAGTAAGTTTAAAGTTTCTAAACACGCTACAAGACAACCTCCTTCTAAATTAAACCTTTCTGCTGGATCTAATATTACCGTAAAAAACGCTATCCTTGCCTTAGTAACAAAATCCGCCAACGACGTCGCAACAGTTATTGCAGAAAATTTAGGAAAATCAGAAAGAAACTTTGCTAGATTAATGACAAGAAAAGCTAAAAAATTAGGCATGACACGTACTACATTTAGAAATGCTTCTGGGTTACCTAACCAGGGGCAACTATCTACTGCAAGAGATATGGCAACGTTAGGTATAGCAATTAGAAAAAATCACCCTAAATTTTTTAAGTTATTTAAAACTAAATCTTTTATTTATAAAGGTATTAAATATACTAATCATAATAATTTATTAGGTAGTTATTCTGGAACCGATGGTATTAAGACAGGTTATACTAATGCTTCTGGTTTCAATCTTGTAGCTTCCGTAGAACGAAACGGACAAAGAATTATTGGTGTTGTTTTTGGTGGTAAAAAAGCAAGATCAAGAGACAAGCATATGGTTACACTACTTAATAAGTACTTTAAAACCAGCCTATCTAAACCACTCGTTAGAATAGCAAAACCTTCAGAGCTACCAAAAATACGCCCTAAAATTGTGATGGCTGAAAAAAATATTAAAAATTTTAGAATACCGCCTAAAATAATTAATAATATAATCCCAAATAATGTAGAAGAGGACTGGTTTATACAAATTGGTGCCTTTAAAAACAGGTTAAATGCTCATAAAGCTGCTCGTAATGCCAGGAATATTGTACCTGAGCAACTGGGGAACCTACCTGCTTCTTTAAGCAAGATAACTAAATCTAGTACTAATAATAATCTACAATATTTATGGCGTGTAAGATTCGTTGAGTTAGCAGAAAATCAAGCTCGTTCAGTTTGTGCGGAACTTTGGACTTCTGGTCTGAGCTGTATTCCACTTCCTTCAAATAACAACTCTTAATATTAAATTCTTTTAAGATACTTTTAATATATCATCCCAATTTGTAGTATAAAATGGTGACTTATAACAAGATCGCATCCGCCATTTATCTGGCTCTGATTTTATATTTCTTGAGTTTTTTATCACTCCTTGAGAACCATGAAATATTGTCATTTTCCCCATTTTTGCATTTATATTATCTATTAGTTTCATACGATCACATGATCTACTCATATGTATTTGTTGACCTGCATTATGTATAAATAAACTACCTTGAATAATATAATTATCTGAAGAACCATCATCCTTTTGTTTTAATCCAAGTAATGTTACTCCAATTTTTTTATAATTATATTTTGGGCGATAAAGATTTTCTAATAACTTAAAAGATTTTTCAATTATAATGGTTGTACTATCAGTTAACTCATCAAAGTTTATTGTTGCACTATTACTGTATTGTAAATCTCGTTCTCTAAAACGGTTAGTATTAATAAAAACATAAATTCCTCCACATACGCTATCTTGATAACGTAGTTTCTCTGCGGCTCTTGCTACATAGTTTGCTAACGCCTTTTTAAGACTGCCTTTATCATTAATCATGTTACCAAAAGATCTAGATACAGTGATAGATTTTTTATTAATCACCTCTTCCAAAGCAAGACAAGATTGTCCTCTTAATTCATAAATAATGCGCTCACCCACAACTGATATTAATGTTCTTATCTGACGAGGGTTTGCTTGCTGTAATTGCCTTGGGTTATTTATTCCGATAGATCTTAATCTATTTCCCCATCCTTTTGAAACTCCCCAAATATCTTCTAATTTCATATCGCTCAATATATGTGTTAATTGAGTGGAAACAGTTAATATATAAATACCATTAGATGAGTTTTTTTTTGCGATTTTATTTGCTAGTTTTGCCAACGTTTTAGTAGGGCCTATTCCAATTGAAACAGGTATGCCTGTCCATTGATAAATACGCTCTCTAATTTTAAACATCTCGTCTTGTAAACTTTGAATATTAAAGTTTTTTAAGTTTAAGAATGCTTCATCAATAGAATATATTTCTATGTTGGGAATAAAATAATTTAATACACTCATTACTCTAGAAGACATATCTCCGTATAAGGTATAATTTGAAGAATAAGTAAAAATCTTATTTTGTTTTATAAGTGTTTTGTATAGATGCAATGGAGCACCCATAGGAATTCCTATGGCTTTTGCTTCGTTAGATCTGGCAATAATACATCCATCATTATTCGACAGCACTACAACAGGCTTACCTCTTAATGACGGGTTAAATACTCTTTCACAAGAAACATAAAAATTATTACAATCTACTAAACCATACATGTCATAGGCAGTGAACAGAACTTGTTACTACGCCCCAAATTTCCATATTCATGTCGTCTCTAATCTCAATTGGTTGATATAAATCATTTTCTGGCATCAATATAATTTTATTGGATTGTTTATATAATCTTTTAACCGTCATTTGCCCATCTAAAACAGCAATAATCACTTTTCCATGTGATGGCTTAACACTTCTATCTACAACTAAAATATCATTATCATTAATCCCCGCATTAATCATTGAGTCACCATTAACACGTACAAAAAATGTTGTAGCCGGACGCTTGATTAAATAAGTGTTTAAATCTAACGTTTTTTCTAAATTATCATCTGCAGGAGACGGGAAACCTGCCGAAACCTTTGAACTATACAAGGGAAAATTTTGAGATTTACTTAGACATGGTTTGAATACTTCTAATTTAGAAGGCATTACGTAATGGCCATTTTGAGCTAATATTCGCTTAGTTATTTCTAAATTCATTATTTCCTCTATTCCAAAAATATTTTGTTCATGATTTGTTCTCCTATATATTGAATATAAAGTCAACTGTTAAAAGTGAAAATTAATGTGTTTTACCGAAAACGCCTGGCTTTACACCATAATCGACGGCAACGCCATAACTAGGATCATCATCAGCATCCACAATTAGTTGTCCTGCTTTTCGTAAAAGTGAATGACAATCTGTTGACAAATGCCTCAATTGTAAATGTTTCTTTCTTTTTTTATATTTAACGGCAAGGTCTTCTATTGCTTGAAGAGCTGATTGATCTACAATACGACTGTTTATAAAGTCAACGATAACAATATCAGTATCGGTATCTAAGTTAAATATTTCTGAAAACCCTTGAACAGAACCAAAGAATAACGGTCCTTCTATATAATAGATGGTATTACCATCATCGTCTACTTTAACGTTTCCTCTGATACGAACTGCATTATTCCAAGCATAAGCAAGAGCTGAGACAATAACTCCACATATAACGGCTATAGCTAAATCATAAATAACAGTAACCGCAGTTACGATTAACATTACAACAACATCTGTCATTGGAATACGTCTAATAACCATAATACTCTGCCAAGCAAAAGTACCTATAACTACCATAAACATAACGCCTACTAATGCTGCTAATGGAATTTGTTCAATAAGCGAAGAACCAACTACAATAAATAGAAGTAAGAATAAAGATGCTGAAATTCCAGATATCCTTGTGCGTCCTCCAGACTTTACATTAATCATTGATTGACCAATCATGGCACAACCACCCATACCACTAAAAAATCCAGTTACAGTATTCGCAATACCCTGTGCCACACACTCTTGAGATGCACCACCAATCTTTCCCGTAATATCACCAACTAAGTTAAGAGTTAGTAAACTTTCAATTAAACCAATAGTTGCCAAAATTAGAGCATATGGCAATATTATTATAAATGTCTCAGTATTAAGAGGAACTAAAGGGATATGAAACGTTGGCAACCCTCCTTTAATAGAAGCTAAATCACTGACACGCGGAACATCAATATCCAACGATATTACAAGTGTAGCTACAAAAAGTATACCAGCCAGAGGCGCTGGAATAATAGTGGTTATCTTAGGCATAACCCATATCACTACCATAGTTGTAATAACAAGTAGAAGCATAACAAGTAAGGTTTGGCCTTCCATCCATTGCCTACTATCAGACAAGTCTGTTGTTTGAAATTGGGACATTTGAGCTAAAAAAATAACAATTGCTAAACCGTTCACAAAGCCAAGCATCACGGGATAAGGGACTAATCTGATAAATTTTCCTAACCTTAAAAAGGCAGCTGTAATTTGGAAAATACCCATTAATACTACTGTTGCAAATAAATACTCAACACCGTGCAGAGAAACTAACGCAACCATTACAACAGCTAACGCACCCGTCGCTCCAGAAATCATACCAGGCCTACCTCCTATTAAAGCAGTAATCAACCCAACTATGAATGCTGCATATAAACCGACTAAGGGGTGTACGCCAGCAACAAAGGAAAAGGATACAGCTTCAGGCACTAACGCCAATGCAACAGTTAAACCTGCCAAAATTTCTGTTTTGAATTTTAAGAGTGATGAAAACTTTAAATTAGAAAATTGTAATTCGGAATCTGATATTTTTTGTGATAACTCTTTAAATATTTTTTGCATAATCAAAACCTAATTTATTAATCTTAATATGAACCTTTGTAGTTAGGTTAATTATATCAAAATTTTAACCATTAACGTAATTTAAGAATTGGATCACAATTATATTTTTATTAAATCTTAAGAGTCTTTATGTCTCTCAAGCAAATTTTCTAAGTCATGATCTACTTGCTCATCAAACCCATGTCGAGCAGAAAAGAATACTAAAGACATTAAGCCGGCACCTAATAATATAGTAAAAAAAGCACCTGCGAAAATAGCAACTAAACCATTATAACTAATTTGGACATCCGACATTTGCAGCCATAAATTGATTGCAAAAACAGTTATGATTACAAGAGCACATGATGCAATAACAATAAGTAATAAAATATTTTTCATAATTTAAGTATATATTAATAAACCGTGAATAAGTCCATTATTATCTAAGCGGCAACTCTGATTTCACTAACTGCTCCCAATACGTAACACCTAACGGCAAAATATTATCATTAAAATCATACTTTGTATTATGAAGCATACAACCTGATTTTCCTTCACCTGCTCCCAACCAAATATATGACCCTGGAATTTTTTCTAACATGTAAGCAAAGTCTTCTGCGCCCATAGATGGCGCCATGTTAGTTTTTACAGAACCAGGTCCAAATATACTCGAAGTAACTTCAATTGCTTTTTCACTACATTCAATGTTATTAACCGTAACAGGATAACCTTTGATAACTGAAACGTCTGCTGTACAACCATAGGCCAATGCTGTCGCCCTACATATCTCTTTGAATTGTTTATGGACATTTATTCTAGTAGCAGAGCTAACTGTTCTAATGGTGCCTATAAAATCTGTGACTTGAGGTATTATATTAAACCCAGATCCTGCATTGATTTGAGTTACTGAAACAACAACAGCGTCTAGTGGATTTTGTTTACGCGAAACTATTTGCTGTAAGGCTTGAACAATAGCTGTAGTTGCTAAAACAGGATCGTTTGTTGCTTGAGGCATAGCAGCATGACCACCATTACCTTTTACAGTAACCTCAAATCTGTCTGCAGCAGCCATTACAGAACCTTTATGTACAGCCACGTTACCTTCATCCATTCCTGGCCAATTATGCATTCCCCACACGCTATCCATGGGAAATTGTTCGAACAATCCATCTTCTATCATAGCCAAACCTCCACCTCCACCTTCTTCAGCAGGTTGGAATATAAAATAAACAGTGCCATCAAAATTATTTTTTGACGCCAACAACTTAGCGGCTCCAAGCAACATAGCTGTATGCCCATCATGCCCGCATGCATGCATTCGCCCCTCAAATTTAGATTTGTAAGAAAAGTTATTTTCTTCTGTCATGGGCAGAGCATCCATATCAGCCCTTAAGCCAATAGCTTTATTACCTCCACCACCTAAATTAGCATCTAGGCCTTTTAGAATTCCAACAACTCCAGTGCCTCCTAAACCTCTATGAACCTCTAAACCAAAAGATTGTAATTTTTTTGCTACAAAATCTGAAGTCCATTTTTCTTCATATCCAAGTTCTGGGTGAGCATGCAACTCATGTCTCCAAGTTTTAATTTCAGGAATAATGTTTAAAATTTCATTGGATACTTTCATATGATGCTCCTCATAAATGACTTTTAAGAGACAAGGTCAATTTTCTAATCATTAGTCTATCGTGATAGTAGTTAATATGCTAATTTATAAGAACTTAACTTTATCTTCTACAAATAAATTGAATAATTATTGTTTTTGGAGCCTAGAAATATGAAATGGATTAATAATATTTTGCCTGAAACAAACTTACAGAAATTTATTTTTATTTTTCTACCTTTTGCGTGTGGGTATTTTTTATCTTATCTTTATAGATCTACAAATGCTGTCTTAGCACCCTACTTAAGTAATGATTTAAACTTAAATGCAGAACAGCTTGGGTTAATTACATCCGCTTATTTTTTAACATTTGGCTTATTTCAATTACCCCTAGGGGTTTTACTTGACAAATTTGGCGCTAGAAAAGTTCAAAGCGTTCTTTTTTTAATAGCCGCTATAGGAGCTATATTATTTAGTTTAGGAAACGGTGTTTGGTCACTTGTTACGGCACGTGGATTGATTGGGTTAGGTGTCTCAGGTGCTTTAATGGCCGCTTTTAAAGCCTTTGCTGTTTGGTTTCCTAAAGAAAGACTTCCACTTTTAATAGGATTGTTTATGTCCGCAGGGGGTATGGGTGCTATTGTAGCATCAACACCGTTAGAAATGGCTTTACAAATAACTGATTGGAGAGGTGTTTATCTATTTATTGGAATTGTTACAATTTTTGTTGGAATATTAATTTTTTTTGTAGTTCCAGAAAAACAAGAAAATAACTATAATGAAAAACCTTTACCAGTTCTTAAAGTATTAAAGCACATTTATACTAGTTATGCTTTTTGGAGAATAGGTCCATTGTCTGGAATTGCTGGAGGTACTGGGCTTGCAATATTGGGATTATGGGCTGGACCCTGGCTTTCAGATATAGGTAAATTTAATAAAAACGAAATTGCCAATATTCTCTTTATTTCAACAATAATGATGACAATTGGAACCACCTCTTTAGGAATAATTACGGACTATTTAAGAAAATTTAATATATCTCCAGTTGGTGTAATGGGTGGAGCTTTATTTGTTTTTATTATACCTTTAACTATTATTACATTTGGAATAATGCCTAAAGCTATATGGCCTTGGGTTGTCTTAAGTATAACATCATTAGCTGCTACATTAGCATATGCTGGACTTAGTCAACATTTTCCAACTAGCTATGCTGCCCGCGCGTCAACAGCTATAAACTTAATATGTTTTTTGATGGCCTTTATAGCTCAATATACAATTGGATTTATTATGCAATTAGTTGAACCAGGAAAACAGTCTGGGTATTCAATAAAGGCATATCAAGCAGGATTTGGCTTATTTTTAGGACTACTTATAATTTGTTATATAATATTTATTATTATGAGTGTTTTAGAAATAAGAAAAAATAAAGGTGAAACTTCTAAGGGTAATAGCGCTTAGCAGTCCACTCATTTTTTAATGAAGTTGGCTTCAAAACAAATCTATCATGCAACCTAAAATCACCATCTTCCCAAAATTCAAACTCATCAGGTTTAAGAGCAAATCCACCCCAAAACGTTGGTCGAGGTATGTCTTCGTCATATTTAGATTCTAATAATTTGACCTTCTCCATCAAAACTTCTCTAGATTCTAATTCTCTAGATTGTTTAGATGCCCACGCACCAATCCTACTGCCTCTTGATCTGGATTGGTAGTACTTGTCAGACACTTGATCAGACACTTTATTAACACTTCCTGTTAACCTGACCTGACGATTTAAACTTTTCCAATAAAAGCAGATTGCACCTTTAGCAGTCTCATTTATTTCATTAGATTTACGGCTTTCATAGTTTGTATAAAAAACAAAAGATGTATCAATAATATCTTTTAACAAGACGGTTCTAACAGACGGCATTCCATTTTTTGATACAGTAGCTAACTGCATAGCATTAGGATCTCTAATTTCATTTTTTTCTGCTTCAGATAACCAATTTTTAAATAATAAGATTGGGTCTACTATTCTATCTAATTCCAATTATCGTCTCCAAATTTAATTTTGTATTTTTAACATATAGTACTAATTTTGCCATATTTTATAAATATATTCAAAATTGGAAATGTTTAAAGAAATTATGAAAGGTTTTATATGTCTAAAAAATTTTTTTTATTATTTGGATTGATCGTTTTATTTTCAAGCAGTGGTTATTCTAAAACAAATTTCTATCAAGTGACAGGATCTATATCATCAGTTGAAGTTCTCAAAAAATACACAAACCAAAGAGTGCCTAGAGAAGAAAAAAAATGTTCAATTCAGAGAGTTCCAGTAAATCAAAATGCTCAAAAATTTGGTGCAGATAATTTTATTGGTGCTCTGATAGGGGGCGCTATTGGAAATCAAATTGGTTCCGGTGGAGGAAAATCAGGATCTACTGCCTTAGGAGCATTAATTGGATCTGAAGTTGTTAGAAGCGAGAAAGCTGGTGCAAATGAAAGTTATGTTGAAAAAGAAGTTTGCCGTACTCAAAAAGTTTTTTATACTGAGACTACAGAACAAGTTAGTGGTTATAAACTAAATGTAGAAGTAGATGGAGAAATTATCTCATTTACTAGTAACAAATCTTATAATCCCGGTGATTTAATAACCTTAACAAAGAAGATAAGTTATTCTCTTAATTAAAGATTAATATATATATGTATATATTTATATATTAAAAAGAGGTAATTAATTATATAATAATAACATATTATACTTTAAAATCTTTATTAAGATTAGGAAATGAATTATGCAGGAAAAAAACCTCAATAACGGAATCATGAAAGGTAAACGTGGTATAGTTATGGGAGTGGCAAATGATAGATCTATAGCTTGGGGAATTGCTTCGGCTGCAGCTAAGCAGGGTGCTGAACTAGCTTTTACTTATCAAGGAGATGCTTTAGAAAAGAGGGTCAGGCCACTCGCAGAATCAATTGGCTCTAATATTATAATACCATGCGATGTTTCTAGTGATAAAGCTATTGATGAAACCTTCTTATTATTAAAAGAAAAATGGGATAATATTGATTTTTTAGTTCATGCGATAGCGTATTCAGATAAAGAAGAATTAAAAGGTGAGTATCTTGATACAACAAGAGAAAATTTCTATAAGACTATGGATATATCTGTTTATTCGTTTACTGCAGTAGCTCAAAGAGCTGCAGGCATGATGCCTAATGGTGGATCCATGATTACTTTAACATATTATGGCGCTGAAAAAGTAATGCCTCATTATAATGTCATGGGAGTTGCAAAGGCTGCGCTTGAATCATCTGTAAGATACTTAGCTGCAGATTTGGGCGGTGATAAAATTAGAGTTAACAGTTTATCTGCAGGTCCTATTAAAACCTTAGCTGCTAGTGGAATTGGTGATTTTAGATATATACTTAAATGGAACCAATATAATTCTCCATTAAGGCGAAATGTTACGTTAGACGATGTAGGTGGGTCTGGAGTTTATCTTTTATCTGATTTATCAGCTGGAGTAACCGGAGAAACGCATCATATTGATTGTGGTTATCATGTAGTTGGCATGAAGGCAATTGACGCCCCTGACATGTCTCCTGAAAAAAAAGATAATTAGTTTATCTATTTGAGAGAATTAAAATGGCTAGTAACTCTTTTGGACATATTTTCAAATTTACAAGCTTTGGTGAAAGCCATGGCAAAGCAATTGGGTGTGTCGTTGATGGAGTACCTCCTTTAGTTTCTATAAACGAAGAAGATATTCAACATTATTTAGATAGAAGAAAACCCGGTCAATCAAAATTCGTCACTCAAAGAAAAGAGAATGATCAAGTTGAGATTTTATCGGGAGTTTTTGAAGGTAAAACAACAGGACACCCGATCGCTCTGAATATTAAAAATGAAGATCAACGAAGTAAAGATTACTCTGAAATATCCCAACAATTTAGACCAGGACACGCAGACATTACTTATCAAACTAAATATGGAATAAGAGATTATAGGGGTGGTGGCAGATCAAGCGCAAGAGAAACTGCGGTAAGGGTTGCTGCTGGTGCAATAGCTTTTAAAGTATTAGAACATAAATTAAAAAAACCACTCATAATAAGAGCCAGTGTTATTCAGATGGGTCCTAATAAAATAAATAAAGAAAATTTTAATTGGAATGAAGTTAATGCAAACCCATTCTTCTGCGGAGACCCAGAAGCTGCTAAAAAATGGGAGATATGGCTTGATGAATTAAGAAAGAAAGGTAATAGCGCCGGCGCCATAATTGAAGTTATAGCAGAAAATGTTCCTAAAGGTTTAGGAAGCCCTATCTATAAAAAATTAGATACTCAAATTACAGAAGCTCTTATGAGTATTAATGCTGTAAAAGGCGTTGAAATTGGTTCAGGTTTTAACTTAGCATCGTTAACAGGCGTAGAAGCAAATGACGAAATATTTCCAGACAACAAAGGAGGTTATTATTTTGGCTCTAACCACTCTGGAGGAATATTAGGAGGGATTTCTTCTGGACAACCCATTGTAGCTAGGTTCGTAGTAAAGCCAACAAGCTCTATTCTAACAGAAAAAAGTTCTATCAACTTAAATAATGAAGCAATTCAAATTAAAACTAAGGGCAGACATGATCCATGTGTTGGAATAAGAGCTGTCCCTGTTGCTGAGGCTATGCTGGCTATTACTTTCCTTGATCAATTATTAGAACATGAAAGTCAAATTGGATCCCTTATATAAAAAATAATCAAGCGTATCTTACTTAGTTACTACAATCACAAACTCTTTATTTCCACTTGGGCCTAGAATAGGACTTTCAACAACTCCTAGTAAATTCATTTTCATTTCGGACGTAATCCAACCTTTTATATCATTTGTAACTTCTTCATGAAGGTTTGGGTCTCTTACAACTCCTCCTTTACCGACAAGACCCTTACCCACTTCAAACTGCGGCTTTATTAATGCAGCTAACCATCCATTTTTTTTCAAAAATTGAAGACTAGAAGGTAAAATTTTTTTTAATGATATAAAAGAGGCATCACAAACTATGACGTCCAAAGTATCTTTTATAATTTTATCTGTTAAAAAACGTGCATTTGTTTTTTCACTAACTATGACTCTTTCATCTTGTCTTAATTTCCAATCTAATTGGCCATAGCCAACATCAACTGCGTAAACTTTTTTTGCACCTTTTGTTAATAGTACATCTGTAAAGCCACCTGTGCTTGCACCTATATCAAGCGCTATTACAGAATTACAATCTAAATTATATTCTAAAATAGCTTTTTCTAATTTGATTCCTCCTCTAGATACCCACGGGTGAATTTTACCCTTAACATCTATTTCAGACTCTTTTGTAATTTGTTGCCCAGGCTTATCTATGCGTTTTTGATTAACAAACACTGTACCTGCCATTAGCATAGAATTAGCCTGTTCTCTACTCTTAGCCAAACCCCTTGAGACCATAAGCTTATCTATTCGTTCTTTTGTTATCTTTATAAACTCCAAGTAATAGTTAAATCACTTATTTCACAGCCATATCATTACTTAATTTGGAAAGAGGAAGTATTTGTTTTATTGTATTAGTCACCCCAACAACATCTAAGCCAGCCTTTGCTAATTGTTCGTTTTGAGAGGCATGGTCTTGAAAATAATCTGGCATAGTTAAGCATCTTATTTCTTTATTTCCATTATTAAGAACACCCTTAGAAGACAGAAAATGTAAACAGTGTGAGCTAAAACCACCTGCTGAACCCTCTTCTATTATAATTAACTTAGAGTGGTTTTTCCACAAATCTTGAAGTAATTCAGTATCAATTGGTTTTGCAAACCTAGCATCTGCCACAGTTATTGAGCGACCTTCTGCAAGCAAATTATCTGCAACTTTTAATGCCACACCAACTCTAGTGCCTAAAGCAAAAATTGCTAAATCTTTTCCTTTTCTGACAATACGACCTTTACCAATCTCAATAATATCAGGAGATTGTTTTATATCAACACCTTCACCTTCACCTCTAGGGTATCGGCAGAAAATTGGTCCATCACTATACCTTGAAGATGTTAAAACCATATTTGCCAATTCTGCTTCATCACTTGGCGCCATGACAACAACATCAGGCAAACAACAAAGGTAAGCTAAATCAAACGACCCAGCATGTGTTGCTCCATCAGCACCAACAAATCCTGCTCTATCGAGCATAAATCGAACTGGTAATTTTTGAATAACAACATCATGAATAACCTGGTCATATGCTCTTTGTAAAAATGTCGAGTAAATTACAACAAACGGCTTCAAACCTTCTGAAGCCATTCCTGCTGCAAATGTTACAGCATGCTGTTCGGCAATACCAACGTCAAAAAATCTATCTTCGTATTTTTCTGCAAATTTATTTAGGCCAGTTCCAGAAGGCATGGCTGCCGTAATGGCCATAATCCTTTTATCTTTTTCTGCAATCTTACATAGCGTTTCTGAAAAGACATTTGTATAAGTTGGGGCGTTAGAAACTGCCTTAACTGTATCTCCAGTTATTACGTTGAATTCTGAAACAGCATGATATTTTTCATGAGAACCTTTTGAAAAAGGGTGTCCTCTTCCTTTTTCCGTAACAACATGGAGTAACATTGGCTTTTCATGAGAACCATTTTTTAAATTTTCTAGAATTTTAACCATTGATTTAATATCATGACCATCAATAGGTCCAAGATAATTCATACCCATTTGACTGAATATTGTGCCTTCAGAATTACCTAAAAAATTACGTGCAATATTTTCAGCTCTTTTAGCTGTCTCACCTATCTCCTTTGGAAAAAGATTTACCATTTGTTTAGCTATTTCTCTAACGTTATTAAAAGGACGGCTTGATACAACGTTTGATAAATAATTACTTAACCCCCCAACAGCAGGTGCAATCGACATATCATTATCGTTTAATATTACCAGTAAGTTAGTTTTTAAAGCACCAGCATTGTTTATAGCTTCATATGCCATTCCTGCGCTCATTGCTCCGTCACCAATAACGGCTATAACATTGTTAAATTTACCTAGTCTATCTCTCGCAACTGCCATTCCTAGCGCTGCCGAAATAGAAGTAGATGAATGTCCAGCTCCAAAAGGGTCATAAATAGATTCTGATCTTTTTGTAAAACCTGAAATACCCTTTGATTTTCTTAAGGTACTCATCTTATTTCTTCTAGAGGTTAAAATTTTGTGAGGATAAGCTTGATGGCCAACATCCCATATTAGTTTGTCATCAGGTGTATCGAAGACATAATGAATGGCAACAGCAAGCTCAACAACTCCAAGTCCAGCTCCTAAATGACCTCCAGTTTTAGAAACGCTATCGATCATATCGGAGCGAATTTCTGAAGATAATTGTTCAAGGTTATCTATTTCTAGAAACTTTAAATCATTCGGGTCATTTACCTGATCAAGTATCGGTGTAGATGAAAATGTATTTTTTTTATCTTTATTTGCCATTAATTAAATTAAACCTAATGTAATATTCATAAAATTAATGATTTCTATTTACAGTATATTTTGCCAAAGATACAAGGTTTTCTATATCATACCCAAAATTTTCAATTGTACTTATTGCTGAATTTGATGCTTCTAAAGCTCTTTTGGTTGCTTTATCTCTACCTAATATTGTAACGAAATTTGGTGTTTCATTTTTATCATCTTGCTTAATAGGTTTCCCCATGACTGTTTCGTCACCATCTTTATCTAACAAATCATCTGCTATTTGAAAGGCTAGACCTATATTACTTGCATAACTGATAATTTTATCCCGTTGTTTATCATTAACGTTCAATAAAATAGAAGCTACATGAGAGCAAGATGAAATTAATACTCCAGTTTTATGGCTTTGAATCCATTCAATTTCATCTAAGCTTAAGCTACTTTTGTTATTTAAATCCATATCAGCTTGCTGCCCACCAACCATTCCATAAGGGCCTATCGCTTTTGCTAATGCAAAACAGATTTCAGATCTTTGCATGGAGTCTTTAATTAAATTCTGGTCACTTATAATTTGGAAAGCCCAACTTAACAATGCATCTCCGGCTAAAATAGCTGTATGCATGTCATATTTTACGTGATTAGACGGTTTTCCTCTCCTTGTAGAAGAATTATCCATAGCAGGCAAATCATCATGTATTAATGAATAAGTATGAATAGCTTCAATAGCGGAAGCTACAACAACTAGTTCATCGTACTTTGACTTTGAAATTTCTTGATTATTAATTGAACCTAAAAATTTTCCAGATTCTATAACTAAAAAGGCTCTTATTTTTTTCCCACTATTAATTGAAGAGTATCTCATAGCCTCAAAAAGTTTAGAGTTTAGACTATCTCCAATTGGCAAATGTTTATCTAAAAATTGATCTATCACATATGAATTTTTTTTTAATTTATTTATAAAATCAATCATACATATGTGCTCTATTTACAAGACATATTAGTCAGAGTCAAAAGTGGTTAATTTATCTGGGATTACATCTAAATTATCTGATGATTGAATGGTTTCAACTTTCATTTTAGCTTCGTTAAGTTTTTTCTGACAAAGGTCCTTTAACTGAGAACCTCTATCATATGCCGAAATTGCCTGATCAAGTGATATATCCCCTTTATCCAGAGATTCAACAAGTTTTTCTAATTCATTCATCGCTTCTTCAAAAGTCATCGTGTCTATCACATTGTCATTGCTCATAAACCAAACACCTATATCAAATCATTTTTATATTTATCTTTAAAAACTAACTCCTCATTCAAATTTAATCAATAGATTACTTAATCATATGAAGTGCGTTTATTAACTTTCTTCCTATATTAACCTCGAAAGCTGAATGACCTGCATCCTCAACAATTTCAATTGTTGCCATATCCCAAACCTTACAAAGATATAGTGCGTTAAATGGTGGACATATTACGTCATGCCTACCTTGAATTATAACTGCAGGTATTTTTGATATTTTATGAATATTTGAAATAATAAAATTATTTTTTATGAAGCAATTATTAATAAAATAATGAGTTTCTATTTTTGCAATCGCCAGAGCATTTTCTCCAGATACTGGCCGTTCAACATACTCTAAAGATGAACAAGAATTTTCATACTCTGCCCATACTGATGCTGCCTTAAGGTTTAGCGATCTATTATTTATTCTTAGTTGCTGATAAAACCACTCAAGTATTTTGGTTCTATGGGTTAATGGAACATGTGTTATAAATTTTTCATACGCTTCTGGAAAAAATTTTCTAATGTCATATAAAAACCAATTTATCTCATCAATAGTACCTAAAAAAATTCCCCTAAGAATGAAACCTAAACATCTTTGTGGAAAATTAATACCGTATAATAAAGCAAGAGTGCTTCCCCAAGAACCTCCAAAAATATACCAGTTATCTATTTTTAGAAAAACTCTAAGTCTTTCAATGTCTGAAATAAGAGATTCAGTATTATTATTCTTAGTTTCTGCATATGGGATGCTTTTACCAGAGCCTCTTTGATCAAAAAAAATTACTCTGAAAATTTTTGGATCAAAAAAAGCTTTATGAGAGTTTGAAAAACCAGCTCCTGGCCCACCATGTAAAAACAAAACAGGCTTCCCGTTAGGGTTTCCATATTGTTCATAATAAATTTTATGACCATTACCAACATCTAGATAACCTTCTTGAAAAGATGGCAGACAATCAAAAAGAAAAGTAGATTTTTGCTTGATAGTTAACATTAATTAATTAGTTTTAGATAAATATGACTAAGCAGCTTCTTCGGCACTATCATAAATTATTTTTTCTAACTTTATGACTGCGCTATCTTTATCTGTATCATCAACCGCTGCAAACTCACTAGCTAAACGTTCTAAAGCTGCTTGATACATTTGTCGTTCAGAATAAGACTGCTCCCCTTGGTCATCCTTACGATATAAGTCTCTCACCACTTCTGCAATCGAAACAAGGCTTCCAGAATTAATTTTAGTTTCATATTCCTGGGCTCTTCTTGACCACATTGTTTTTTTAACTTTAGCTTTACCCTTTAAAGTGATAATTGCTTCATCCATCTGAACTTTACTTGACAGAGTTCTTAAACCAGATTCGGTTGCTTTGGACAAAGGAACTCTTAATGTCATCCTTTCATGCTCAAAACGAATAACTAGTAATTCTAAATCTGTTTCTTCAATCTTACGTTTTTCTGTTCCTATAATTTTACCAACACCATGACTAGGGTAAACCACAAAATCACCCGGAATAAATGTATTAATTAAGTTTTGATCTTTAGACAATTCAGTACACCTTTAATATAAAAAGGGTCTTATAACATATTTACGCTTAAATAACTAGGTTTAAAGAAATTAATGTTTACTTGAATTTATATTTCTCCAGGATTTTTAGAACCATATTTCTCAAATTTACCTGTCTCGTCCGCGTATTTTTCGGCATCAGGTAAAGGATCCATCTTCATAGTAATGTTAGGCCAAATTTCTGACATTTCTTTATTATACTCTAGCCATTGATCAGCGCCAGGATCCGTATCAGATTGAATTGCATCAACGGGACATTCAGGTTCACATACTCCACAGTCAATGCATTCATCGGGATGAATAACAATGGTGTTTTCACCTATATAAAAACAATCAACTGGACATACTTCCACACAATCGGTATGCCTACAATTAATACATTTATCATTAACTATATAAGTCATTTTACTACCTAATACTATTTTAAATTGTTTAAACTACAACAATTTAGATTACAAGTTAGATATTAATTAATGTCAGTTTCTACCCATTAATTTATCTGTCTGACGGCGCTCTAATTTTGTTGGACGCCCTACCCTCTCAACAAATTTAAGATTAACTTTCTTATCAGTTGTAATTTCTTTTTTTTCTATTGGTGTTAAATCTTCATAATAAAGGATTGATTCTAAAAAAGGACCTCTTCTATTAGGAATATTAATAATTTTTAATATTTTGACTTTATCATTAATTGGTATGGTCAAAACATCGTCTATTGAAACTAATTTATGTGGCTTTTGAGTTACTTGTCCTGCTATACGTACTCTGCTTGTAGTTATAAATTTTGTTGCTAAATTTCGACTTTTAAATAATCTAATATAAAACAGATAGAGATCTAGCCTTATAGTTTTTTTTTCCTGAATATCTAAGGCCATCTACTTTATTTTAATAGATTTTAATATTGCGAATGGCGATAGCGGATCTGCTAACTGATCTTGCTTCTTATTTTTAAAATTATTTTTTAAATTTGTTTTAGAGTTTTGTTTATTTTTTGAAACAAATTTAATTGTTTTATTTAAATTTTTACTTTTACTCTTCGGACGTTCAAAAATGACAATTGGAATTTGATCAACTAAAGTTGATGGTTCCTCTCCATTTTTAACATAACCTAAATCATACAAAATATCTTCCATTTGAATTTTCGTAGACCCTGAAATAGACAACATTGAGTCATTTATTTTAAATTTACCAGTTCTTGCTTCTGCTCTGATTAGGGCTGAAAGTCTTTCTGCAATATCCGCCCTTAAAGCTAAATTACCTAGTGGTACAAACCCTAACGCTCTATAGTAATCATGGTTAGCATCAGGGCCAATTACAACACTAACACGACCATCAGGTGGAGGGCCCTCCTCTGGAAAATTATGATTATAAACAGACCATAATAATGCACGTAATTTTATAGATGATGGCTTTAAAAAGTTAGGTAAATATATAGTCTCGACACCTAGTCTTAAGCCTAGTTTTGCTAAATTTCTTTTATCATTCTCAGAAAGTTTATTTATCGACATTGACAAATTACTTGTTTTTGCAGACCCCATCCCTTCATAAACTTCATAGGCTATTCCAAGAGCTTTACCTGATAAATTGTTATCTGATACAATGTCTTCTTTTTCAGCAATATCATCAGTTTCAGTAATAATATTTTTTTCAATATCATTATTATCTAAATTCACTTTTTTATCTATTAATGGTTTTTTAAGATTAATGGCTTCAGATAAAATATCTTTAATGTTTTTTTCAACTGCCTCATTAATTCTTAATTCAATCTGTTTTATATGTTCATCCAACAATAATTCAGAATTATTAACACTTATTTTTGGTGAATATAAATTCTCACCTTGAACCAGTATTGCAACTTTATTGTTTTGCCATCGAATAGTGCCATCGCTATTAAATTTAAAAGCCGCATTATCTGAAATCAAAAGTTCTCGAACTCGCCTTTCAATCTCTTTAGGTAAAATTTTTCTTGCTGCCGTTAGGATGGTTGCTGCTTTTTCACCTTCAGATAGATAAGGTATGAAGTCAAAACCATTAAGGGTTCCTACCTCTTCTTCTTCTATAAAGACTTTTCCGTCTAACCTAATTACTGCTTCCAAATTATGATGCTCTTTCATTGTTTTATTTAATATTACAATTTTTTTATCTACAAATCTTTGTGTTAACCTATCGTGTAATTCATCAGATAATTTGTCTTCAATGGCTTTGGCTTTAGCTTGCCAATAATCTGCTTCGTCTAACCAATTTTTTCTATTTGTTATAAATGTCCAAGTTCTAATATTAGATATTCTATTTAATAATGTATCAATTTCTCCATCTACTCTATCATGCCTACTGATTTGTGAACTTATCCAATCATTATCTAATTTGCCTTTTAATAATAATTCAAAAGTTTTTTCTAGCAAGTTAAAATGCATGCTAGATAAGGAATTGCTGAAATCAGGAATTTGACAAATATTCCATAAAAGAGACAAAGTTTCTCTGCTATCAATTTTATTTTTAATGGTATCTTGTTCTGAGAGATGATTTAAACAAATAGCGTCTAAAGCACCAACTTTTTTTCTCATAAATTTGAAGGGTGGAGGAACTTCTAAAGACCTAATTAAATTATTTAAAGAATTAAAGTTTAATTCTGTATTTCTCCACCATATATTTCTTAGTGACATAAATGAATGAGTTTCAATTTGTTCAATGGTATCTTCTTCAAAACTTAAGTAATCTTCAACAACTCCAAATGATCCATTACGGCTGTGACGTCCTGCTCTACCGGCTATCTGGGCAATTTCTGCCGCTGACAGATGTCTGGGGGCATTCCCATCAAACTTTATATCAGAAGCAAAGGCAACATGATCAATATCCATGTTTAAGCCCATTCCTATTGCATCTGTAGCAATCAAATAATCAACTTGTCCACTTTGATAGAGTTCTACTTGGGAATTTCTTGTCCTTGGAGACAAAGCACCCATCACTATTGCAGCGCCACCTTTTTTTGTTCTCACAAGCTCGGCGATTCTATAAACCTCTGGAACTGAAAAAGCAACAACTGCAGACCGAGGCTTTAATCTGGTTATTTTTTTTACACCTATATAACTTAGAGTAGATAACCTAGGTCTTATTTCCACTTCGCAATTAGGTAATATTTTTTGTAACAATGGCTTTATAGTTTCTGCTCCAAGAAAGACCGTTTCTTCTGTCCCCCTGGCATTAAGAATTCTGTCTGTAAAAATAAATCCCCTTTCAGGATCAGCTGCTAATTGAATTTCATCTATTGATACAAAAGAAAAAGATCTTTCCAAAGGCATGGATTCTACTGTACAGCAAAAATATTTAGCGAAAGGTGGAACAATTTTTTCTTCACCTGTCACTAAAGCAACATTTTCTTTACCAACTTGTATAACTGCTTTTTCATAATTTTCTCTAGCCAAAAGCCTTAAGGGAAAACCAATAATACCTGATTTATGAGAGAGCATTCGATCCATTGCATAGTAAGTTTTACCAGTATTAGTTGGCCCTAATAACGCTTTTATAGAGTAGTTTTTATCAATACTTTTAGGAGACATATCAGTAATTTTCTTTTTACTTAAATCAAATAACTTGTTCTATGTTAAAGAGATAAAGATGCCGTTTCAATGTTAATCTTTTATAAATCCAACCTAACATTATCCCATAAATTTAATATACACTTTTAAAAAAAATCAATAGAATAAAATTTCATTGCAATTACTTTCTGGAGAAAATTATGTCGGCTCACAAACGCAAAGCTATAATTACAGGTGGCAGCAAAGGCATAGGCAAGGCAATAGCTGAACGTTTTGCTCAAGAAGATATTGATATTTTCCTACTTGCTTCAAATGAAGAAAATCTTGCAAGGACTGCATCTGAACTAAAAGGTAAATATAAAGTTAGTATTCAATATCAAGCATCGGATCTTAAAACTAAAGAAGGTTGTAATAGTGTAATAAATATTATTGAAAATGAATTTCAAGATTTTGATACATTAATTTTTAGTGCAGGCGCTACAAAGAGCGGCGATTTTCTGAAGCAACCTATTGAAGATTTTGAAGATGGATTTGCTTTAAAATTTTATAGCGCTGTTAGGTTGTCCAAAGCTTTTTGGCCTACTCTATCTAAAAATAAAGGATGGGTTGTTTCTATCAATGGAGCAATGAGCCATTCTCCTGATCCATTTTTTATGGTTGGTGGCGCTGTAAATGCCGCATTTTTAAATTTCTCAAAAGCTTTGTCAAAAAGAGGATTGATTGACGGAGTTAATGTTAATTCAATCAACCCTGGCATGACATCAACAGACCGCTTAATAACAATCATTCAAAGTAATGCAGATCGAGACAGAATTACGTTTGCTGAAGCAGAAAGAAAAGCCTTAGAAAATATTGGATTAGATAGATTTGGCACTCCTGAAGAAGTTGCTGAATTAACTTATTTTCTCTGTGATCCTAAGATGCGTCATCTTACAGGTACTGAAATAAATCTGGATGGCGGAAAGAAAACAACTATTTAAAAATAAGGCAATTTAAAAAATGACTAAAAAAGCAGCTTCCGTTTTTGTTCAAACTCTAAAAAATCATGGTGTTGATAGATTTTTTTGTGTACCTGGAGAATCATATTTGTCAGTAATGGATGAATTACTATATTCCCCTGGTATAGAGGTTGTTACTTGCAGACACGAGGGTGGTGCTGGCTTTATGGCGGTTGCCGACGCAAAATGTACAGGCAAAGCAGGAGTAGCTTTTGTAAGCAGAGGCCCTGGTGCAACCAACGCATCTATATCCGTTCACTCTGCCCAGCAAGGTGGAATTCCTATGGTTCTTTTTATAGGTCAGATAAACAGAATCAGTACTGGTAAAATGCATTTACAAGAGATGGATTTTATTAAAACTTTTTCTGATATGGCAAAACACGTTGAACAAATAAACACTCCAAGTGAAATTGCAAATGTAACGGCAAGGGCTTTTCATATAGCCGAAAATGGTATCCCTGGACCTGTTGTTATAGCAATACCAACAGATGTACTAGAGACTAAAGTTGAAATTAATGATGTAAAACAAATTAAGATAAACCCACCATTAGCTTTTCCTGATAAAGTCAAAGAGGTATCTAACATATTAGCAAATGCAAAAAAGCCTGTATTAGTTGTTGGTGGACAAATTCATACATCAAATAATGCTAGAGAACTCGTCAAAATTGTTGCTGACAAATACAATCTACCGGTTTTATGCACTTATGAACATCAAGATATTCTCTCGCACGATCACCCTAGTTATGCAGGAGAATTAGGATTAAGGCCCCCAGAACCAATTAGAAAAAATGCCTTAGAGGCTGATGTTGTGTTAGTTGTAGGCCATCGATTTAATGGTGTGCCAAATATGGCGTATAAATTTCCATCCCCAAATCAAACTTTTGTACATGTTTTACCTGATCCAAATTCAATAGGCAAAATCTTTAGAACAGATTTAAGTATAGTTGCTGATAGTGAAAATTTTTTAGAACAACTATCAGAAATTGAAAATAAAAACGTTAATAACAATAGAAAAGAATGGGTTAATCTATGTCATCAACGTTACTTAAAAAACAATGCTACACTTCCACCAAGAAATGCAAATGATGGACTTGATTTTGCTCATTTAATTGATGGCCTAGGTAAATTAGCGCCAGAAGACTCTATAATAACAAATGACGCTGGCAACTTTACCAGTTGGATGCATCATAGATTTCCATTTAAATCTTCAATGAAATTAATTGGGTCTGAAATTGGAGCTATGGGGATGGGTATTCCAGCCGGAATTGCTGCTGCTCTTAGATTTCCAAGTAAACAAGTTTTTTCTCTTGTTGGAGATGGCGGTGCCTTAATGACTGGCTCTGAACTGGCTACTGCCGTAGCTCAAAAAGCAAAAATAAGAGTCATAGTCGCAAATAACCAACATTACGGGACAATACGTTATCATCAGGAACTTCACTTTCCAACAAGGCATCATTATGCTACAAATTTGGTAAACCCTGACTTTGCAAAATACGGAGAAAGTTTTGGACTAATATGTTTTACCATTGAAAAGGTTGAAGATGTGATCCCTACAATACAAAAAGCTATGAATGTTGATGGCCCATCATTAATAGAATTTAAAATGAGCTTAGAACTTAATACAAGCACAACGACAATTACTGAACTTCAGATAAATAAATCTTAATCTATTGTTGAGGAGCTTCAGTTACTGTAAAAAAACCTGAAAATGGGCCACTACCACCTCCACCATCAGCTGTATTGCTTGGAGCTGAGCTTGAAAATAATTGGGCTCCATAACCAGTAACATTGAACGTAAATTTAAATCCCATAGTAGAGGGTGTTATCACAACAGGGTCTGTTAAGTTCATCACACCAACTAATCTATCCACATTCGTGCATTCACCACCAGATGTTTCTCCAGCACCATCTCTTTTGTCTAGAGTTGAATTTTGCATTAAATAACCATCAAGTGTACCAACAGCAACCACAGCACCAATATATTCGCCGTCACAAGTAGCTCCTTGACCAAATTGATTCAATGTAGATGTACATTCCTCAGCAGGTCCGGTTGTATCAACAGTTCCACAAGCTCCACCTGCGCCGTCATTATTTATATAAAACGTTGTGTTATCTGCTTTAGTAAACTCGCCTTTAACACTAAAAACGTTACTTAAAATAATATATGGGTATTGATATGTTCCAATTGCAGGTGCAGTAGAAGTTCCTACAAGATCTACATCTCCCAAAGCAAAATCGTGTTCAGAACCATTTGTTTGATCAGTTGCTGTAAAAACAGTCGTGCATGTAGTTTTATCTAATGCAGCTCCTGCCATAGGATTTGCTGTACAAAGACCCATTTCAAAAACACTTGCCTTGTAAAGCTGTGGTGTAAAACGACAGGCTGTGTTTGAACCAGCAAATACGTTTGCACCTGTACTGCATGCACCACTATCCTCAGCCGTAACTGCAAAGGCTTTAAAAGAAAGGAATGAAATTGATATAATTGATAAAGAAATTATTTTAAATAAATTAGTCATATTAAACTCCTCCAGCTGAAGCTTTAAAGCTTGTCTGAATTACAATTTGATTTTTACGTCTAACTTTATCAAGCATCTTATCCTTCATAGACTTAGCATTAAAAGCTTGATTAGAAATTAAACTCTGAACAATTTTATCTTTTTCAGATTGTCCTTCACCTAAGCCAATTTTATAGGTTAGGTTTACAAAATCAACATCTGTGCCTGTATCAAAGTCTTTAGTACCAGCTTCTAATGTTATATTAGGAGCTATAGGTGCATTAATTTGTAAACTATACGTATTACCTTTTGTGTCAGCAACTTGATACCCTTCCCACTTCCAGTTTTTTACAAATATTTTAGCTGATGGAATATAAGGAACCTGTCCACCTAATTCTACTTCATAACCATCTAGGGCTCTTTCAGTATTTCCGTCCTTACCTGTCTTAGCTCCACTTGTAGCAAAATACTTATTAGCGTTAATTTCAAAGACTGAGCTTCTTATTTCTGCGCCGACACTCATTCTTGAATGTTCATAAGTGCTTTCATAATCATGAAATGCATTTACTCCATAAATCCATTTTTCATCGTCACTAAGTTGTCTATAACCAATACCTAAGTTGATTGTATTTCGATTATTTTGTCTTATGATTGAACCTTGGAAAAAAGTTAAATCACCTTCAGCACTATTTTCTGAAATTGGATTAATCGTAAGCAGGGTGAAATTTGGATCCGCACCAGTTCGACCTTCTATCGTCAATTCAGTATTTGTAAACAATGAATTAAAGCCATCTTCAAACTTTTGAATAGTTTTATCTATAATTGTATCTTTAAGCTTATCACTATTACCAGCAGCACTCACTTCAAGGAAAGTGAGTGGCATAGCCACTAAAGTTGATAGAAATATCGATTTATATTGCATAAAAATTTCCCATGATTATATAAATTTCATAAAATGATAAAAAAAAATTCTAAAAGATCAAGTTTTAAAAAAAAATTATCTTAAATGATTATTTTTTAATCACTTTATATACTTCAGTATGATCTGGGTTCCCCCCAAGTTCTTCTAGTGATTCTGATAAATAATGAGAAACACTTTTTGATAGAGAGTTTTTAGTGGTAAAGTCTTTAATTAAACTATTAGCAATTGAGACATCTTTAACCATTAAATCAAGAGCAAAACCTGAGTTATATTTTTCTGAAACTACAAATTTATCTAACTTTACCTCTGTAGTGTTATTTTTACCCGTAGCTCCATTAATAATTTTTAAAAAATTTTCTGGCTCAATACCAAAAGACCGTGCAGTTGCTAATGCTTCAAAGCTAGCTATCAAACCAGCGGCAGATACATAATTATTTAATGCCTTAATTGCATGCCCTGAACCTAATGGACCTGCAAACTGTACTTTCCCCATTACTGATAAAATGTTTTCAACAATTTTTATATGCTCAACTTTACCACCAGCCATTATCATTAAATTACCGGTTTTGGCTCGAGCAACTCCTCCAGAAACTGGCGCGTCTAAAAAATTTATACCTTTATCTTGTAAAGTTTTACCTAGTTGTTTTGTTTCACGAGGATCACTTGAGGACATATCTATTAGAATTGATTTTGTATTTAAATCTAACAACTCATTTGTAACTTGTGCAACAATTTTGCTATTAGGAAGCATGAAAATTATTACATCCATATTTATCAAGTCATTAATTGAATTAACTTGATTAACCCCAGTTGATTGTTCAATTTTTGAACCAACGTCATATCCAAAAACATTATAGCCTGCTTTAACTATTAATGGTGCCATCACTGATCCCATAGCACCTAAACCAATAAAGCCGACATTTTCTATTTTCATAACGTTTCCCTTTAATATTTAAATTTTAATTATATTCCTAAACACCAAACTCTCGATTTCAGAAATAGAGTATCCAATACTAAGCAACATTTCCTTTGTATGTTCTCCAAGATTAGGGGCGTGGAGTGTTTGATTTTCAATGTCACTATTATAACTAGTAGGAATACTTGGATAAAGCAATTCACCCTCAGTTGGATGATTGTTTGTTTTAAAAAACTTTATTTCTTTTAAATGTTCATCTTCAAAAATATCTTCAGGAAAATTAACTTTCATTGCTGGAATATCACTCTTTTTTAAATTAATTATCCAATAATTAGTATCTTCTTTTTCAAGAGCATCTGAGAGAATTGAATACAACTGATCAATATTTTCATTTCTAGATTTTAAAGACGAAAACCTTAAATCCTGCAAAACATGTTCTTTATTAATTAATTTAAAAAACCTTAACCACTGATCATCGCTATAAGGAAGAACAGCAATATAACCATCTAATGTTTTGTAGGGTCTTCTATTTGGAGAAGATTGCCTGGGGTAAATTGGAGGAGCTTTCGGCGGGATAAAATTATAGCCATATAAATGCTCCACAAGGGAGAAATCCACCATCGTCTCCATCATAGGCAATTCTAATTCTGCACCTTCTCCATCTTTAGTACGTTGAAACAATGCTGCAACAATAGACATTCCTAACATTAATCCCGTTACTTTGTCTGCCGTTGCTCCAGCCGTATAACTTGGCTGGTTTGAGTAAGCTTCTTGATAAGCTGCCATTCCACTTACAGCCTGTATGGTATCATCAAAGGCTGGTAATCCTGCATAAGGTCCCTTTGAAGAAAACCCAACTGCATTAGCAGTAATAATTTTAGGATTAATTTTTTTGAATTCAGAGTGTGTAAGGCCAATTCTTTTCAGAGCTGCTTTTCTTATGTTTGAAACGAAAACATCGGCACTTTTTATTAATTTTTTAACAATTAATTGACCATCTTGAGTTTTTAAATCTACACATATACTTTTTTTATTTCTATTTATATTTAAAAAAACAGCACCCATTCCTTTATTGACACCAGGCCCAATATATCTTGTGTTGTCACCCTCTAACGTTTCAATTTTAATTACCTCAGCTCCCATGTCTGCAAGTAACCGAGTACAATACGGAACCATCAAAATGGAAGAAGCATCAATAATTTTTATGCCTTTTAAAGGTCCGTTTTTCATGCCTAAATCCATTTGTTCATTATAAGTATTGATAGCTATTACAGAAAATAAAGAGTAATAAAATTTTAATTTAAAAAATCTCATTTAAGTTACAAGATTTTTCTTAAACTATTGTATAAATATAAAAAAAAGTAAAATTTATTTGAGTTATCAATGATTAATTTAGAAAATCTAACCATCCAAAGAGGTTCCAGAACTATATTTTCTGATTTTAACTCTGTGATAGAAACTGGTTTAGTGACAATCATAAAAGGAGAAAATGGATCTGGAAAATCAACACTATTAAGAGCACTAGCTGGCTTTACCCCTCTAGAAAATGGTAAAATAAAACTAAATAAAAAAAACATTCTTTCAAGCACAGCAGAATGGTCTCAAAAATTAATTTTTATTGATACTAAAAACGGCTTATCAACAGATTTAACTATTATAGAAAATCTTAAATTTTGGGTGGCTATAAAAGGATGGTCAACCAGTGAAGAAAATTTAAAAAAAGCCCTTAAAAGCGTAAATATAGATAAGTATGCTAATTTATTCATATCTCAATGTTCTGAAGGTTTAAAAAAAAGAGCAGCGTTAGCGAGGTTGTATTATTCGTTTATCAATAAAATAGATTTTTGGATATTAGACGAACCTACTAATGAATTAGATCAGCCAAGTCGTGTATTATTTCAACAATTAATTTCTAGCTTTTTAAAACAAAAGGGTACTGTCATTATAGCCAGTCATGACTTAAATATTTTAGAAAAAAAATTTAACATCATAGATTTAACCTTACTAAATAAGCGGAATATAAAATGAAAACCTCTCATTCAAGCTGGACTTATATATTTATAGCTCATATGAAAAGAGACTTTTTAACAAATTCTCGTTCTTTAATTGATTTAATTTCTATTATTGGTTTCATGCTTTTAATAATTTTGTTGTTTCCTCTTGGTATTGGTCCAGATAAGGAAAAACTGGGTATTGTATCTAATGCAATTATTTGGATTGGTTTAATAATAGCAATATTACCTTCTCTAGAAAAAATACTTCAGAAAGACTACGAAAGTGGGTGGCTAGATCAAATTGCAACAACAGATGTCCCACTTGAAATAGTTTTATTGTCTAAAAGTATTTCATATTGGTTAATAGTATTAATTCCTACAATCCTTTCATCCCCATTATTTGCAATTTTATTAAGTATGGAGTTGAAGTATTTACCTTGGTTGATTTTAAGTATGTCTATAGGTGGTCTAGGAATTTCTTTAATTGGATTAAATGGATCTGCTTTAATATTAGGAGCGAAGAGAGGAAACATTTTGTTACCAATATTGATTATACCTCTGATGATACCTATTTCAATATTTGGAGTAGGTATAAATGAAGCTGTTAAAATAGGTGAATCTCCTTTCGGTAACTTGTTTTTATTAATGGCTTTAACTTTAATATATCTAGTAATATCACCATTTATTTCTGCCTTATTAGTAAGAATTGCTATTGGTAGGTGACTAAAGTTTACTTAGAAAAAAAATGTGATAAAAACTTGTTAGTACTATATAATTTAAGAAGGTTCAAAACACATGTTTGATTGGTTAGCAAACCCAAATAGATTCAAAAGAATTACCAACAAGCTCGAACCTTTTTTAATCGTCATTTCTGTTATATTAATTACATTAGGATTATATTTCGGTCTTTTCGATAGCCCTAAAGATTATCAACAAGGTGATGCCGTTAGGATAATGTATGTTCATGTTCCTTCAGCTTGGCTTGCTTCATTATTATTTCTCAGTTTAGCCATTTCTTGTGTTTTTTATTTGGCTTGGAAACATCCATTAGCAGATATAATTTCAAGTTCTATTGCACCTATTGGAGCAATGTTTTCACTATTAACTTTAATAACCGGATCATTGTGGGGCAAACCAATGTGGGGAACTTGGTGGGTTTGGGATGCAAGACTTACTTCGATGCTTGTATTATTCTTTTTCTATCTTGGTTATATTTTATTATCTAACGCTTTCGAACGTAAAATTGATGGTTCAAAGTCTGCGTCTGTTCTTGCTATTATTGGTGTTATTAATTTACCAATAATAAAGTTTTCAGTTGATTGGTGGCACACATTACATCAGCCATCTAGCATACTAAGATTTGACGGCCCCTCTATCGACAATCAAATGCTTCTTCCACTAGTTCTCATGATAACTGGATTTAGTATATTTTCTTTATATATAATTACCATTAACGTTAAGACAAAGTTAATAGAAAAAAAATGTGAAGCTCTACTTTTAAAATCAAACCTTAGGGAATTTGTATAAATAGGACCTCATATGGAAAATATATCTTGGATCATGGAAGGTTATAATATTTATATATGGCCTAGCTATTTTTTAACACTATCTAGTTTAGCTTATTTACTTTTTCTAGCTTTTTACAAATTAAAAAAAGCAAAAAAATTACTAAGCCATCTAATCAAATCTAACACTTAATTTTAGCAGTTGAGTAAAAATTTAAATCAATGAACCCCAAATACAGACGGCTTATAATCATAGTATTTATAACATTAACCCTAGGCTTAGCTACTAAGCTTATATTAATGGCATTGGAAGAAAATATTATATATTTCTTCACTCCTAATGAAATTAAAGTCAAATATGGAAACAAACAAGATATTCAAAAAAAAATTAGAGTGGGAGGCCTTGTTCTTGAAAACTCTGTAATAAAAAAAGATGGTACTACTAAATTTAATATAACAGATAGAAGTCATCAAATAGAGGTTTTATTTGATGGACCGCTTCCAGATTTATTTAGGGAAGGTCAAGGTATAGTAGTTGAAGGTATGTTTCAAAATAACAAATTAATTGCTAGCCAAGTTCTTGCTAAACATGATGAGAATTACATGCCTCCTGAAGTAGCTGACGCTCTTATAAAAAATGGGGTTTGGCAGGGAGAAAAAAAATGATCCCTGAGATAGGTCATATTTTATTGATACTTACGTTTGTTGCTTCAATACTTCAAGTCCTTTTCTGGTGTTTTAATATCAAAAAAAGCGATGATATCACTATAAACGTTCTTATAAAAAGTACTTTCATTAATTTTGTATTTATACTCTTTTCTTTTGGAATTCTCGTTTATAGCTTTATAATTTCTGATTTTTCTTTAGTTATTGTTTCAGATAACTCACACACTCTTAAACCTCTAATTTATAAAATCAGCGGTACGTGGGGTAATCATGAAGGCTCATTAATGTTATGGATATTAATATTATCGTTTTTTACATTTTTAGTTTCTAGAAAAAAACATCAAATATCTTATAAACTTTTGTCTTCAATAATTGGAATACAGACAATAATTTTATGTTTATTTTTGTCATTTATTTTATTTACTTCAAACCCTTTTGAAAGACTAAACGTTTTGCCAATAGATGGTAATGGCTTAAACCCCTTACTTCAGGATCCAGGTTTAGCACTACATCCACCACTATTATATTTTGGATATGTTGGTTTATCAGTATCTTTCTCATTTGCAGTTGGAGCATTAATTACTGGAGAAATTAATAAAGAATGGGCACGCCAAATGAGGCCTTGGATAACAATTGCTTGGTGTGCTCTTACAATTGGAATAGCACTGGGAAGTTGGTGGGCTTATTATGAATTAGGATGGGGAGGCTGGTGGTTTTGGGACCCAGTAGAAAATGCGTCTTTTATGCCTTGGTTAATTGCAACTGCTTTATTACATTCTGTAAGAATACTAGAAGTTAGGTTTATTTTGATCAACTGGACTATTTTACTGTCAATATTAGGCTTTTCATTTTCTTTATTAGGAACATTCATAGTTAGATCAGGATTGTTAACTTCAGTGCATGCTTTTGCTTCAGATCCGTCAAGGGGACTTTTTATATTAATTATTTTAGGAATTGCAACAGGTGGTCCTTTAATATTATACGCAACTAAAACATCGCTATTTAAAGAAGATAAAAGTCAGTTTAATATTATGAGTAAAGAAAGCGCTCTTCTTATTAATAACCTATTTCTTACCACAGCTGCAGCAACAGTTTTAATAGGAACATTGTACCCATTATTTCTTGATGCATTTAATGGAAATAAAATTTCTATTGGTCCTGCATACTATAATGCAACCTTCGCACCTATTATGGCCCCAGTAATTTTGTTAATGGCAATAGCTCCTTTCCTAAGCTGGGGAATAAAAAAACCAAATAAAATTGCAAAAAAACTTATTTTTCTTTCTGTAATTACTTTTTTGGGTGGGCTGGGACTATTTATGATTGATGAATCTTCTTTGTTTTCTATAATTTGTGGATCTCTTGCTATATGGCTACTTACAGGTGTAATTGTTGATTTGACGTTTCAAATAAAAGCTACAAATTTAAGATTGAACAGTTTTAAAGCTATATTTTTGTATTTTTCAAAAAATAATCTTGGAGTACATATTGCTCACATGGGGGTTGCTGTTTTTTTAGTAGGTGTAACAGGAGAGCAATTTTATAAAACTGAATTTAATATTAAAAAAAATGTTGGAGATATTATTAATATTGGAAATAAATCATTAATATTTGATAAAGTTGAAACTTTACCTGGCCCAAATTATAAATCTGAAACTGCTACATTTACTCTTCTAAAAAACAAAAAAATAATTGACGTATTAAAACCAGAGAAGCGCTTCTACCCAATTGAGAAAAGTCAAACGACAGAAGCGGCTATTCTAAGTGATTTCTGGGGAGATACTTATTTAGTATTAGGAGATGGTAACAAGGAAACTGGGTGGTCGATACGAGTTTATTTCAATCCTCTTATTTCGTGGATTTGGGGAGGGGCAGGCTTTATGGCACTTGGTGGTTTAGTGTCGATATTACAAAGTAGAAAATCTAGGAAAAAACTTAAGAATGCTATTTAAATGAAATCTAAAATCATAATTTTTAACATATTACCTCTTACATTATTTGCGTTGATATTAGCAGTATCAGCATTAGTTTTGTATGAAGTTAAAAAAAATCCTTCAAATCAAAATTTAATTAATTCTCAACTAATTGGCAAAAAAATACCAACAATAAAAATTGAAAAGATAGATTTTTTTCAACAAAAAGTTAAAGATCAAACTTTAAATATTGATAAATATAAAAATAATTTTTTTGCAGTTAACTTTTTTGCTTCTTGGTGTGCACCATGCAGGGTTGAAGCTCCACTAATTAAAGAATTGTCTAAACTCATTCCTGTTGTTGGTATTGCCTATAAAGATAAAGTAAAAAATACTAAAGTATTTTTAGAAGATTACGGCAACCCTTATGACCAGATTGGATTAGATGACTTTGGAAAAATAGCCATAGATTGGGGAGTCTATGGTGTACCAGAAACGTTCATAGTTAATACTGATGGTAAAATAATTTACCGTCATGCTGGACCACTTTTATATAATGTATTTAAATCCGAAGTCTTACCTTTAATTAGAAAAAAATAATAGAATGTTAAAAAAAATAAATTTATTTATATTTGTATTTTCTTTATTTTTCGTAACAGCTCAAAATAATATAAATATAAAAGAAAATTATGTTAAATCTGATTATGTTACAAATAAAACAAGAGAAATTGGGCAAAACATTCGATGCCTTGTATGCCAAAACCAAAGTATAGACGATTCAAGCTCTCAAATCGCTCAAGATTTACGAATTTTAATAAAAGAAAAAATTGAGACAGGTTCTACTGATAAAGAAATTTATGAATATTTAAGTAATAGATATGGAGATTATATACTTTTAAATCCTCCATTAAAAACTAATACAATATTATTATGGTTTTTACCTTTTATAATTTTGATATTGGGTCTGTTTTTGGTTATGAAAATTTTAAAAAAAAGTCGTTTTAAATAGAAATAGAATCTATGTTATTTGTTATAATTTTTATAATTACTATTATTTCTATATTTTATATTTTTCAAAATATAAAACATACAAATTATTTGCAAAACAAAAGTGGAAAATTGAAATCACCTCAGTTGTTATTTGTTATTTTCGCTATATTTATATTTTTTTTAAGTTCTAGTATTTACTATAAAATTGGTAATCCATTTATCAATATGGAAAAATTAAACGCCTCTAAGTTAAAATTAATCCAAAGTGAAAATAAAAAAAATAGTATGTTTTTCAAAAACCTTAAAAAATTCAATGAACTGCTTTCAAAATCTAAAACCGACCCCAACAATTTAAATATTCTTTTAAATTTGGCCTCTACTGCATCAAAAATAAATAAAACAGAGGTTGAAATATCTAGTTTAAAAAAAATATTGTCTATAAAAAGTACACCGAAATTAAAATCTTTGTTGGCTCAGGCAATGGTTAAAAAAGCAGATGGTCAAGTAACATCAAAGGCACAAAACCTAATAAATCAAGCCTTAATTGAAGACCCCTTTGATCCAGGTGCAAATTTTTTAAATGGACTAGCTCAATCTCAAATTGGAAATGAAGAAGAAGCTTTCAAAATATGGGTTGATCTATACAAAATCACCAAAAACACAGATACATGGAAAAATGACCTTGAGGTAAATATAAGATCTGCAGCTAAAAATTTAGGCATTAGTAATAAAGTTTTGGAGAATAAATTTAAAACAAACTTAGATTATAAAAACTCCATTACGCAAGATATTTTAAATTCAACTGAAGAGAACCAAAAAATAAAGATAGATCAGATGGTAGCTCAACTTGCTGATCGTCTAACAAAGTCTAAACAGGACTTAGATGGATGGCTAAAATTATTTAGATCATACAAAGTTTTAAATAATAGAGAAAAGGCCCTAGATGCAATAAAAGTAGCGATCGAAATAAGTCCGGACAACATAGCTTTAAAACAAATGTTATTAAAAGAATTATTACCCCCTTCAGTCAAACCTAACTTTACATCAGAGGTTAAAAACATTATCGCAGAAATTTTAATTTTAGATTCTACCAATATAGATGCTCTATTTTTTCAGGGTCTTAACGCTTTTACTGAAGGAAATAACAAACTAGCCACTCGTTCTTGGAACAAACTTTTGTCTAAACTCCCAAAAAAATCTCCTATGAGATTAGAGCTTTCAAAAAAGCTCCAATCTATTAAAGATAAAAATTAATCTTTTTTGATTTGATGTTTTTGCATTATGGGTAAAGATAACAAACCAAAGCCAAGAGACAATACTGGTATTCCAAAAGCTTTGAAAGAAACCCACTGATCAGTTGTTAAACTTCTCCATGCAATTTCATTTGCAATAGCCATTATTATAAACATAACTACCCATAACCATGTCAACTTGTTCCATCCTTCTGGTGTAAGACTAACCGCTGATTTCATAATAGCAGCAAGTGGGTTTCTTCCTAAAATTTTTCCAGAAGCAAGAACGCCGGCTATTATTATTGAAACAATAGTTGGTTTTATTTTAATAAAGAAGTCGTCATCAAAAAAAATTGTTAAGCCACCAAAAAATACAACTGCTATGCATCCAGCAGCTGCCATCATTGGAATATTTTTGAACCAATACCATGAAAGAGCAAGCGAAAATAATGTGCTTATTACCAAAACTGTAGTACCTGCCATAATTCCATAAAAGTAATTTACCCCAAAAAATAATAACAAGGGTCCCATCTCTAGAATAGATCTATAACCTTCTTTTTTGTTAACTTCTTCCAACTTTAGTCTCCTAAGCTAATTTTAAATTCTTCGTATGTATTACATCTTCTATATTGTCTGTTGCAAGTCTTAAAACGTCTCCATTCTTGGAAAATTTTGTATTTTCACTTAAAACTCTTCTCCACTCTTTAGCACCAGGCAAAGAATTATATAAACCTAACATATGTCTAGTAACTGCATGTACTTGAGATCCATCTTTTTTCATATAATTATCTATATAATCAGCCATTTTCATCGCTATTTCGTATCTTGTTCTTTGTTTTACATCTTTGCCAAAAACGTCTGTATCTACAGTAGATAATATATAAGGGTTTTTATACGCTTCTCTTCCAATCATAAATCCATCAAGGTTATGCTTAACAATTAATTTTTTGCCATCTTCGATTGATTGAATGCCACCATTAATTATAATTTTTAAATCTGGTCTTCTTTTTTTTAAAGATCCTACCCTTGGATAATTTAAGGGTGGTATTTCTCTATTTTGTTTTGGGCTTAAGCCGTTTAGTAAGGCCTTTCTAGCATGGATAATAAATAATTTAGTCCCTAATAAAGAAACTTCATCAACAAAATCGTCTAAACCTTTAATTTCATCCATATCGTCAATACCTATCCTGCATTTAATACTAACTGGTATTTGACAATTCTCTTGAATGACTTTTACGCACTCAGCAACTAATTTTGGGGTTTCCATTAAACAAGCCCCAAAAGAACCATTCTGGACTCTATTAGAAGGACAACCAATATTTAGGTTAATCTCAGAATATCCATTATCTTGTCCATATTTTGCAGCTTTAGATAGTTTGTCAGGGTTATTTCCTCCTAGTTGAAGAACACAAGGTAACTCTTCTTTATTAAAGCTTAGTAGTTTTTCCCTTGGACCAAATAATAAGGCGTCAGCAGAAATCATTTCAGTATAAAGAACAGCATGGCTAGATATAAGTCTATGAAAATATCTACAATGCTGGTCTGTCCAGTCCATCATGGGTGCGACTGAAAATTTATTATCAAAAAGCAAATATATTCTCTCTTAATATTTTGAGGATTATTATAATATATAATTGATTAAATAAACATTAATTAAAAAAAAAAAGCTAAGAAATCATTTTCTTAGCTTTTAAAAGTTAAATTTTTATTTATTTATGATATTTCAGATTTATCTAAGGCCTTTGTTAAATCAGCCAATATATCGTCTATATGCTCTATTCCTATAGATAGCCTTATATAATCCTCAGAAACACCAGTTTTGAACTGTTCTTCTGCTGATAACTGACTATGTGTTGTAGTTGCAGGATGAATTGCCAAACTTCTTGAGTCACCTATATTTGCTACATGATAAAATAATTCTAAAGCATCAATAAAGTTTTTCCCTGCCTGAAGCCCTCCACTTAGCTCAAAACCTACCAGTCCACCGTATCCTCCATGGAGATGCTTATCAGCTGATGCTTTAGAGTTGCCACTTTGCAATTCTGGATAAATGACCTTTTTAATTGATTTATGTTTTTCTAGAAAATTTGCAACCTTTGATGCATTATCGCAATGAGATTTCATCCTTAAACTAAGGGTTTCAAGTCCCTGTAAAATTAAAAAAGCATTAAATGGACTTAAAGCTCCTCCAAGATCACGCAATAAAGTTACTCTTGCTTTAATAATATAAGCTATTGGACCCAGAGGTTTAACCGCGTCAACCCAGACTGCTCCATTATACGAGGGATCTGGCGTATTTAATGCAGGTTGCCTATCCTTGCCAGCCCCTTCCCAATCAAAATTACCTCCATCTACAATCATCCCCCCAACAGAGTTACCATGACCACCAATATATTTAGTTAGAGAATATACAACGATAGCAGCTCCGTGTTCTATGGGTTTACAGATTATTGGAGCAGCTGTATTATCTACAATAAGAGGTATTCCATATTTTTTTCCAATGGCACTTACTTCTGATATAGGAAAGACTTTCAACTTTGGATTTGGCAAGGTTTCGGCATAATAAGCTCGCGTTCTATCGTCTGTGGCCTCTTCAAAAGCTGATGGATTTTCTGGATCGACAAACCTTACTTCAATTCCCATATCTTTTAAAGTATTAGCAAAAAGATTCCACGTTCCTCCATACAAATCTGTAGAACTGACAATATTGTCTCCAGCTTTAGCAAGGTTCTGAATTGCAAATGCTGAGGCTGTTTGGCCTGAAGAAACGGCTAAAGCAGCAACACCTCCCTCTAATGATGCAACTCTTTTTTCTAAAATATCATTAGTGGGATTCATAATTCTTGTATAAATATTACCTAATTCTGACAAAGAAAATAAATTAGCTGCCTGATCTGTGTTTTTGAATTGATAACTTGTAGTTTGGTGAATTGGAACCGCAACAGACCCTGTTGTTTCATCAGCCCTCCAACCTGCATGCAAAGCTAGAGTTTCTGGATGTTTTGAATTTGTCATAAATTACTCCTAAAAGGACAAAATAAAAAAAATATTCTAAATATCAATAAATATTATTAATATTTTTCTATTTATTTTTAAATTTTTTATAAATAAAGAAATTTATTCTAATAAGATAGCTATTCCTAGAAAATAGTACTTTTAGTATTTATAAAATAATGCTCAATGGTGATTATGATGTTTAGTATTATTATTTGATTTTTTTAGGTGAACAGGCATCTCAAGAATAACAGCGCCAGCATTTTTAAACTTTAAAGTTACTTTATATTTATTGTTAATTTTCAGAGGATTGTGTAATTTCATGAACATAATATGGTAATTTCCAGGTTTTAAATCTATTTTAGATTTAGCTTTAATAACTATTCCGTTATTAAGACTTTCCATCTTCATAATATCATTTTTAACAACCATATTATGTAATTTAGTTTTCTCTGATATTTCAGAAGCTACTGCCTCTAAACGTTCATCAAAATTATTCTTATTTTCGATAGTTAAGTAACCTGAAGTTATTTTGTGATTTCCAATTGTTTCCTTAATCCAAAAATTAGAAAGGACAAGACCATTAAATTTTATAGAACTTGCGGTACTTGGAGAAGTCATGAATATAAAAATTAAAAAATTAAAAAAAATACTTATTGATTTAAAGCTCATGACGATTTTATATCCTATTTATTATATAATTATGGTATAAATTTTTATCAATGTAATATCAGATTAAACAACAAGTATTAATAAAATTATGCAATTAGCTAAAAACCCAATCACAAAAACTCTGAATGAAAAACTAAAATATAAAGATTTTAAAAACATTAATAAATTACTTTCAGACGAAGACCGGTTAAATGATTTTCAATTTAATCTTGGTGATCTAAATGTTGATATTACCAGACAATCACTAGACAAAGAAATCAAAGATGACCTGATAAAACTTGCTAAAAAATCTAATATAAAAGAAAAAATAAAGGCAATGAACTCAGGTTCAAAAATAAATTTTTCAGAAAATAGATCTGTAGACCATTTGAACCTTCGAAAAGTTGAAAGATTTAATACACAAGAATGGGAGAAGCTATTTACGTTTACAAATAATATTTTAACCTCAAAAAAATTTGAATACATTGTTAATGTTGGTATTGGCGGATCAGACTTGGGTCCAATGATGATTAATCAAGCATTAAAAGATTTTCATCAAGGCCCTGAAATTTTTTATGTTTCGAATATTGATCCAACAAATATGAGCGATGTTCTAGAAAAATGTAATCCTTTAAAAACCCTGTTTATAGTAACAACTAAGAGTTTTGGTACTTTAGAAACATTAGAAAACGCTAAAGTTGCTAAAAATTGGCTGTCCGTAGCAAACAAATCAATAAATGATTCAATGGTAGCAATAACATCCTCTATTGATAAGGCAATTAAATGGGGCTTTAACAATCAAAATATATTCTATTTTTCTGAAAATATTGGAGGGAGATATTCTTTATGGTCTTCAGTAGCTATGCCCATCTTGTTAAGCATTGGAGAGAATAGTTTTAAAGATTTTTTATATGGTGCTAGAATGATGGATGAACACTTCATTAATGAAGATGTAGAAAACAATATTCCGATTATTTTAGCACTGTTAAGAATTTGGAACCGAAATTTTCTTAATCGTAACAGTCATTGTATTATTCCATATAGCAGCAGACTGGCAAAACTACCTTCGTGGGCTCAACAATTAGAAATGGAAAGTAATGGAAAAGGAGTTGATATTGAAGGTAAAGAATTAATAATGGCTGCAAGCCCTTTAATTTGGGGAGAGGTTGGAACTAATGCTCAGCATAGTTTTTTTCAGTTTCTACATCAAGGCTTAGAAGTAATACCCCTAGATATTTTGCTTCCACTTCAAAGCTCAAATAAACAAATGACCAAAGAAAAAACTAAAAAACACAATTATTTAATAACAAACGCATTAGCTCAAGCTGACTCTTTAGCTAAAGGAAGCGCAGACCTAATCAACAAAAACAAAAACTTTCCAGGTGGTCGACCTTCAACAATTATTAGTTGGCAAAAAAACACCCCTTTTTCAATTGGAAAACTAATAGCACTTTACGAAAATATAACAATCGCGTCGGGTTTTATATGGAATATCAATAGCTTTGATCAATGGGGTGTAGAACTTGGGAAAAAACTAGCCTTGAAAATTGAAACCAACAAAGACGATGATGAACTAACCCCAGCTTCAAAACTTTTATTAAAACAATATGGATATTAACATTTTTGTGGATGTAATAATTAAGAAAACACCGAAGATGATTTTTAATACTCTCTGATTTATAAGATGAGCAATTTTTACCCCTATTGGCGCAAAAAAGACAGTCAAGGGAAACATTATCAAAAATGCTATTACATTTACGTAACCTATACTCATTGGAGGTCTATTAGGCACGTCGAAACCGGAGAAGGCTAAGCCGAAAGTGGCAGGGATAGATATAAATAAACCTAGCGCTGCGGCTGTTCCAATAGCCCTATGTATTGGAATAGACAACAAAACTAAAGAAGGAACCCCTATAGTTCCTGCTCCAACACCCATCAAAGTTGACATAAACCCAATTACGAAAGATATGAGCGTATTAATAATTCTTGATTTGGGCAATCTATTACTGAATTTCAAAGGCTTCTTGATGAACATGTTTAAAGCAACAATAAAAGCAATACATGCAAACAGATATTTGAGTTCATTTGCACTGAAAAATTTTCCTAAAAACCCTCCTATAAGAGCTCCTAAAAATATTCCAAATCCCCATTTTTTTAATACGTCAATGTCTATTGATCCTCTTTTATAGTGTGCTCTGGCGGAAGCAATGGAGGTAGGAATAATTGTTGCTAAAGATGAACCAATGGCCATATGCATTAATATTTCTTCTGGAAAATTTAAAGAAGTAAATATCCAAAATAAAATAGGAACAATTACAATCCCGCCACCTACTCCGAACAAGCCTGCAATTAATCCTGCTACAACACCAGTGCTGATTAAACCCACCAAGTAAATAAGCAGTTCTGACAAAAGCATATCATTAAACATATTAAAATCTCTAAAAACTAATAAGCAATAAAACTGTATAGCCTCTTTTCTTTTTAAGTCTATTTAATAAATATTTTTAATATTATTTAATTTGCACTTTAAATATTTTAGTTGTTAACTTTAATTTTAAATTGAAATGTTGGGCTTTTTTAAAATGAAGAAAACTATACGTGACTTAATAAATAATAATAAAGATGACGACATTGCTATTACTTCAGATAACAGTAAACCCCTAAAATTTTCAGAATTAAAAAAACACGTTTATAATATTTCTAGTCAATTATCAGGAAATGGAATTCTTAAAACAGATAGAGCAGCAATTGTCTTACCTAATGGGCCAGAAATGGCAACTACCTTTTTAGCTATTTCAAGTTATATGTCTGCTGCTCCGTTAAATCCCTCTTACAAACTAAGTGAATATGAGTTCTATTTAGAAGATCTAAAACCTAAAATTGTTATAGTAGAAAAAGATAGCTCTAATCCAGTTGTTGCAGCAGCAAATAAATTAGGAATAGAAATATGTGAAATAAAAAGAAATGAAGGAACGCCAGCTGGAATTTTTAATTTATATAATTCTACAAAAAGTTTTGAATTATCAGACGAAGACGACGAGGCATTGGTTCTTCATACATCAGGAACAACATCTAGGCCAAAAGTTGTTCCTCTTACAAATAAAAATATATATTCCTCGGCTGTGAATATAGCAGAAACATTAAATTTAACTTCTAGCGACCATTGTTATAATATTATGCCTCTTTTTCATATTCATGGTCTTATAGCAATTTTAAGTTCATCAATTTATGCTGGTGCATCTGTTTATACTAGTGTTGGATTTAATGCTCTGAATTTTTTAGATAAAGCTAAAAAAGAAAATATATCTTGGTACTCTGGTGTTCCTACAATGCATCAAGGAATATTAATGCGTGCCAAAAAAAATATGGAACAGGCTAAGAATCTATCACTTAGATTTATAAGGTCTTCGTCAGCTTCTCTTCCACCTGCTGTTTTTGAAGAACTTATAGATGTTTTTAAGGCCCCTGTAATTGAGGCTTATGGTATGACAGAGGCAACTCATCAAATGACATCAAACCCTATTCCTCCTGAAATTCAAAAAGCTGGTTTCGTAGGTAAACCTGCTGGCCCTGACGTTTGTATAATGGACATAGATGGAAACAAACTCGAATTTGGTTCAGAAGGAGAAGTCTGCATACAAGGAGATAATGTAATGCATGGTTATGAAAATAATGAAGAAGCTAATAAGTCATCATTTACCAATGGTTGGTTTCGAACTGGAGATCAAGGTTTTTTTGATAAAGACGGCTATCTAAAAATCTCTGGTAGGCTAAAAGAAATCATTAATCGTGGTGGAGAAAAAGTATCACCACTAGAAATTGACAATATTCTCATGGAACATGACGCTATTGAACAAGTAGTAACTTTTGGAGTTAAAGATAAGTTGCTTGGTGAAGCTATAGGTGTCGCATTAGTTCTAAAAAATGGCTTTCAATGCACAGAAAAAGAATTAAAAGAATATGCGCGTCAACACCTTGCCGATTTCAAAATCCCAAAATATATTTGCTTTTTAGATGAAATACCAAAAGGAGCTACTGGTAAGTTACAGCGGATTGGATTGGCTGAAAAACTAGGTTTAGAATAGGAATTTAAAATGATTAATATATGTGTTTATGGTGCAGGAGCTATTGGAGGGTATCTTGGCTGTTGTCTGAGCAAAGCAGGCGCCAATGTTTCTTTGATTGCAAGAGGACCTCATAAAGAGGCCATTGAAAAAAATGGGCTAACTTTGATCTCCAAAACTGGCTCTGAAACATTTCACTTAAAAGTGACTGATAACCCAGGTGAATTATCCATACAAGATTATATAATAATTGCTGTTAAAGCACATGCGATAACCGGTATTGTCAAAAATTTAAAACCACTTTTAAAGGAAAAAACAGCAGTTATATCCGCAGTCAATGGTATTCCTTGGTGGTATTTTTACAAAGCTAATTCAGGCACAAACTTAGAAAATACTCATATAGACTCAGTTGATCCAAATGGTCTTATCTGGGATACAATTAACCCTAAACGTGCCATAGGTTGTGTAGTTTATCCAGCTTGTGAGATTGAAAAACCAGGTGTTATAAAACATATTGAAGGCAATAGATTTAGTCTTGGTGAACCTAGCGAAGTAAATTCTGAAAGATTAAAAACCTTATCTGGCTTACTTATCAGTGGAGGACTAAAAGCACCTCAAAAAAAACAGTTAAGAGACGAAATTTGGATTAAGTTATGGGGAAATTGCTCTTTCAATCCATTAAGTGCCATAACTGGTGCAAGTTTAGACATTTTAGGGGCTGACCCAAGCTCAAGATTTTTAATTCAAAATTTAATGGAAGAATGCCAAAAAGTAGGAGAGGCAGTTGGAGCAAAGTTTAATATATCAATTGAAAATAGAATCAACGGAGCAGCTTCTATTATTGGCCACAAGCCTTCTACACGACAAGACATTGAGTTAAAAAGGCCTCTTGAAATTGATCCTATAATGAGTGCTATAATTGAGATTGGAACTAAACTTGATATTCCTACACCTATGTTAAAACATGTTAATGGTATACTAAAATTGAAAGCTGATTGTTTAGGATTATATAACCGAAACGAACTTATAGATAGACTAACCGTCTAAATTATGAAAAGGGTTAAAACCATTTTTATCTTCAATTTCTATGACCCAACAATCCCTATCAATTGAAATTTCCTTAGCAAGCCTTAAATCAATATCTTCTCTTTTTATTTTTTTATTTGGGTATAAATTTTCAAATCGAATTAAATCCTTGTTTTTATCAAAATCATATACAAGATTTCTTGAATAAAGTTTGGCATATCCATCTAAAGTATCAATTTTAACAAATATTGCCCCTGCATCACTGTCTCCCCTCTTAGTAATATAAGCACTAGAAAAATTTCGTTCCGCAGCTCGAATACCAGCGTTGATTAAAATTTCTGATTTTAATTCATTCATTTTTTAAATTAGGTTAAAAATCTGAACATCTTCCAGATTTCTCCCAATCGCCATACCTGGTTGGCTCAGGACCCTTAGGTCCTCCTCGTTCTTTAAAAAGAATTTCTTTACTTTTAATAGTTTCAGCATCTTTTAAAGACTCATCATTTGAATGTTTTTTCTCTTTTTGTGCGTTTATTTTTGAAATTTCTTTATCCATATGTATATACTTTCTAATTATCAACTAACTAAGTTATACTTGATATAATATACTTATTCAAACAAATACAAGGCAGCAATTTTGGCTAAAGCTAAGTTTAATCATGTTGAAATAAAACCAATTAAAAACTCAAGATTAATTGCATTAGAAATATGGATTTTAATTTTTTACAAATATAAAAAACTAGATGACATTATTAATAATTCTTATGATTTTAATAGATTGGATAAACGAGACAGATCTTTTGTTTATCTAATCTTAAACACATCAATGCGAAGACATAAACAAATACAATTTATTTATAATAAATATTCAAAGTTTGGGATTAAGAAGAGAAACAGATATTTAAACGGCATTCTTACTCTTGCTACTACCCAATTAATATGGCTTAAAACAGCTCCATACGCAGTATTAAATGACGCCGTCAACCAAGCAAGAAAATTCGGTGGAGAGAACCAATCCAAACTAGTAAATGGACTTTTAAGGAACATGCTTAATAACGAAGAGCAATGGTTTAAGCTTATACCTAACGAAAAATATAATTTACCAGATTGGCTTTTTAAGAGTTGGGTGTCATCATATGGTGAAAAAAATGTTGAAGAAATAATTAATATAGCAATGACCCCTCCTCCAATTGATATTGTAATATCAAATAGAATGACTGCAACCGACAAACAAAAATTTAAATTACAACTTCTAGGAGAAGAAATTTTTCCAAACGTTTTAAGATGTAATCTTAATGGACCTGTAGAAAGTTTACCTGGGTACTCTGACGGAAAATGGTGGGTACAAGATGCAGCATCTCAAATTCCATGTAACTTATTATTGTTAAAATTAAAATATTATTTTAAGAACAAGCTTAATTCCTTAAGGGTTTTAGACCTATGTTGTGCTCCTGGAGGTAAAACTGCTCAGCTTTTAGATAACAAATTAAATGTAACATCAATTGAAAGAAGTAGATCGCGTTCCAAAATTTTTATTGATAATATGAAACGTTTAAAATTTAATCCAGATCTTATAATTATTGATGCTGAAAATTATACTCCAAAACTTAAACCTGATGTTATTTTAATTGATGCTCCCTGTTCAGCCACAGGAACCATTAGAAAAAACCCAGATATTTTTTTAAAACCTGCACCGAATAACCTTGATGATTTAATTTTAATTCAAGATAATATTTTAAAGAATGCAGCTAATATATTAAATAATAATGGATTGATTATGTATATAACCTGCTCTCTTCAAAAAATCGAAGGTGAGCGCCGAATTGAAAAATTTTTATTAGAGCAAAATAAATTTTCAATTATTCCGTTCACTACTAATGATTACCCTATGTTAGAAAATTGCGTTACAAAAGAGGGCTTTATCAGAATTCTACCAAATAGTTTAAATTTTAAATCGAATAATGCCACGAACGGTTCTGATGGTTTTTTTGTCTCATTACTTAGAATGGATAAATAAGTTGATGTTTAATAGCTTGAACTTGATTACTAATAATTATTTCTTAAAACAAAAACTAAAAGTGCCTGAATTTCAATCCCCAATTAGAAAATTAACTGATAGTTGGCAAGGAAATATAGAAAATGGACAAAAAATAATAAATGGAAGATTAACCCCTAAAGTATCATTAGACTTTAATAAATTTGAATTTTTAAGGGATCTGAAATCCGAAGGTAGCGTCCAAGCAAGAGCGATGACTCGATCTTTAGTGGAAAACTGGATAGATGCAAATTATAATTTATTATCTAAAGAGTTTAGAGCTAAGGCTATAGTTTCAAGAATAACTTCTTGGAGCTTTAACTATTCATGGTTTGCTGAAAGTGGCAAACTTGATTTTCAAAAGAAACTCCTAAACTCTATTGCTTTGCAAACGAAATATCTTGAATTAAAATTGATAGATTCCAAAGAGCATCTTGAAAAAATAATAATAATAAAAGGTATAATTGTTGGGCAATCAATTTTATACCCAGAAATAATAAACATAAAAGATTTGTTAGGTTTATTAGATTATGAACTTCAATTTTTGATTAACCCTGATGGAGGTCATAAAACTAGAAGCCCTGTACTTCAAATAGAACTGTTAAGACATTTAATTGAAATAAGATCTGTAGTAGCACTTTTAAAAAATGTAGATGCAGCAAATTTACACAAAAAAACTATTAAAATGGGCGAATTTTGCCGAAGTATTCAAATGCCAAATGGTTGTTTCTCATGGTTTCATGGGGGATCATTAGTTTCAAAAAATATTATAAAACAGACCTTAGAGAGAGTTGGCTTCAAGAATAAAACTTTTGATATAGCGGAGGACACAGGATTTTGTAGGATGTCAAATGTCAATTCAGTAATATTAGTGGATATTGGGTCAAAAAAAAATACTAGCAATGATTCAAAAGCAAGTTTATTTGCTTTTGAATTTTTTTATCAAAAACAAAAAATAATTTCTAATTTAGGAGAGTTAGTTAATTCAAATTTAAGATATGAAAAAAACTCTTTGGCTTCATCCGCTGCTCACTCAACGTTAAATATTGATGATCGCAATAATATTGATCTTTCTGGCCATCGAAAAACAAAAGTATTTAATATAAAATACGGAACAACTAAAGATGGAAACTTATTAGACGCAACGCACTCTGGATATGAATTGATGTATGGAGTTTTTCATAGAAGGCAAATATATGTTGGTAAAAAAACATTAGAAATAAAAGGAAGAGACGAAATAATCAATGTCGATAACATTGGTTCTACTCCCAAAAGTGCTAATATACGCTTTCATGTTTATCCTGACATTGATCTAATAAAAACCAGAGACGGTTCGATATTATTAAATCATAAAAAGGGGTTTGTATGGAAATTATATGCTGGCAATCAAAATCTTATCAGTCAAGATTCTGTTATGTTTACTCCAGAAGGTTTGGTAAAATGCAAACAAATAATCATTAATTTAAATCTTGAAAAAATTAGAACTTATAAAACAATTTCATGTGATTGGTTATTGACATTACAAAAATAAATTTTAATTGACTTTCATAACTAAAAGAAACTATCTCACACATAACTTACTTAAATCATAGACTGGTTAAAAATATGAATGAAACATTTGAAAATAAAACTTTTGTTAATGACACAAAAATAAAAAGAGCTCTTATATCCGTTACTGACAAAAATGGGATTGATATACTCGCAAGAGAGTTAATTAGTCACAACATAGAAATTTTATCTACAGGAGGAACCGCAAAATTTCTCGAAGAAAATGGAATATTAGTAAAGGATGTTTCAGAAGAAACTGGTTTTCCAGAAATACTAAATGGAAGAGTAAAAACGTTACACCCTAATATCCATGGTGGAATTCTTGGAAGAAGGAATAATGCTAATCATATAAAAAAGATGCAGGAACATAATATTGTTGAAATTGATTTACTAATTATCAATTTATATAAGTTCACAGAAACTGTTAAAAAAACTCATGATAACTCCAAAATCATAGAAAATATTGATATCGGTGGACCCGCAATGATAAGGGCTGGGGCTAAAAACCATGAGTTTGTTTCTGTCATAACTGACACTAATGATTATACAGAATTAACAAATCAGTTAAAACATAATGGATCTACTACATACAATTTCAGAAAATATCTTGCTGGGAAAGCCTTTAAATTAACTAATCAATATGATTTAGAAATTTCTAATTGGTTTAGTGAATATAAAGAATACACTCCCCAACTTCCTGAAACAATATCTATAGAATTACAAAAAAGTTTATCAATGAGATATGGTGAAAACCCACACCAACATGCAGCATTTTATAAAACTGCTGATACAAGAATAGGAGCTGCTCAGTCAGAAAAGTTACATGGAAAAGAACTTTCATATAATAATATAAATGATTCAGACGCTGCTTTTGAACTTATAAGTGAATTTGAGCTACCAGCTATTGCAATTATAAAACACGCAAATCCATGTGGAGTTTCTGAAAACTTAAATATAAATTTAGCATGGGAAAATGCTCTTCAAACTGACCCTATAAGTGCATTTGGTGGAATTGTCGCTATGAATAGAGAACTAAAAGCTGATTTGGCGATAAAGATGAAATCACTATTTCTAGAAGTTATTATTGCGCCCAATGTTACCAATGAAGCCTTACAGATTTTTGCTGACAAACCAAACGTAAGAATATTAAAGTCTGGCAAAATACCAAACCCAATGGATAACGGCTTTAGCATGAAATCTATATCCGGGGGTATGCTTGTACAAACTAGAGACAATCATATTCTTAAAAAAGAAGACTTAAAAGTTGTTACTAAAAAGTTACCTAATGAAGATCAAATCAATGATCTTCTTTTTGCTTGGAAAGTAGCAAAACACACAAAATCAAATGCGATAATCTATGCAAAGAATTTGCAAACCGCAGGAATTGGTGCCGGACAAATGAGCAGAATTGACTCTACAAACATTGCTAATGAAAAAGCAAAAAAATCAGCAACTTTTGCTAACTTAAATGAACCACTAACAATAGGAAGTGTTGTAGCTAGTGACGCTTTTTTTCCTTTTCCAGATGGTTTAATTGCAGCAGCTGACGCTGGTGCTACAGCTGTGATCCAACCAGGAGGATCAATTAAGGATAAAGATGTAATTGCTGCAGCAGATGAGAGAGGCCTAGTAATGGTTTTCACATCTATTCGACACTTTAAGCATTGATTAATAAATTTTATCTTCAAAAGTTGTCAGTATTTTGTTTATCAAACTTGGTATTGCTAATTGATTAAAATCTTTTTTCTTAACAAACCTGTATTCTTTATTTATCAACAAATTTTTAGTCATTTTCTTATTAATTCTAAAAAAAACTACTGTACAATCTAATTTAAAATGAGTGAAAACATGGTTAATCTTTGTTTCCAATATTTCCCAATCGAGATTGAACAAGGCTAAATCTTTTGAAATTATTTTAGGAGAAGTTTTCAAGTTTTCTTTTTCTCCATTCCAACCAACAGAGGGTAAAACGTCCATATTAGCAAATAATCGTTCGTTTTTATTCGTTCTAAATAAAACAGATCCTTCATTATCAATTAATAAATAAAACATTCCATATCTTTGCTCTTTACTTTTTTTTGGTAATCTTTTTGGATATAGGCCAGCCTCAGATCTACCTCCTAATTTACATGCAAAAATAACTGGACAACTTTTACATCTTGGAGCCCTAGGAATACATACCAGAGACCCTAAATCCATGAGAGATTGAGCATAATCTCCATTCCTTTTGCAAGGCAAATACTTATTAGACAAAGTTCTAATCTTTTTTTTAGAATGTTCTAAAGGTTCTTCTATTTTATATAACCTTGAAAAAATCCTTTCTATGTTTCCATCTACAACATTTTCTTTTTTGTCAAATGCAATGGCCATAATTGCAGTAGCAGTATATTCACCCACACCTGGAAGTGACAGTAAAACTTCTTTATTATTGGGGATTAATCCATTGTATTTTGTAGATATAAGTTTTGCTGTCTCATGCAAATTTTTTGCTCTTCTATAATAACCTAAACCAGCCCATAAAGATGCTATTTCATTAAAATCAGCTTTAGCAAGTTGATTTATCGTTGGCCATTTCTTAACAAATCTAAAAAAATATGGAATAACTGTTACAACTACAGTTTGTTGTAACATGATTTCTGACAATAAAACAAAATATGGGTTTGATATTTCGCCTGGAGCTGCTCTCCAGGGCAAAGTTCTCCTTCTAATATCGTACCAATCTAATAACTTATTAGAAAACTGTTTATATTTATCTTCATTTTTCTCAGCCATAAATGTATGTATATATGATATAAATTATTAAAAAAATTAATTAATCACTTTATGATTTTAAAAAATGAAACCACTAGTAAAAATTACTGAAAATATTGTTGATAAAAGCGTAAGTAGACTAGGAGCTATTCAAACTCACATTTTTTTGAATTGGAAAAATATAGCTGGGCAGTATGCTGATGTAACATTTCCAGATAAAATTAAATTTGATAAAAATAAAAATAGTGATGGTCAAATAATTATAAAAGTACAAAACGGTTTTGGCCCAGAAATACAACATGCAATTCCGTTTTTTTTAAACCAAATTAATTCTCGCTTTGGGTTTAAAGCAATTATGAAAATCAAAATTGTACAAACAGATTTAGGTTACACTCATATTGATGATGATAATGATCAAATGTTAAAGAAAACTTTAATGGATAAAAATAATTTTGTTTCAAACACCCTACCTGACGGAGAACTTAAATTAGCAATGCAAAAATTTGAAATGTCATGGAAACTAAAAAATAATGATTCTGAATAAAACTCTTATATTAATGTATTGTATTTAGTGTATAAGGTTTAGAAATTTAAAATTTATCATAAAGGTTTGTATTGTGAATAAAATGTTTGTGGTCAAAAGAAGAGAACTATTATTGGGTGTTCTCGCTTTAAGCACTTTTCCAAAAGTTGTCCTATCTGATCAATCCACCATGAAATATATGATGCGGTCACAATTATTAGGTTCAAATGAAGCACCAATTAAAATTAAAGAGTTTTTTTCATTAACATGTGGGCACTGTGCTAATTTTCATAAAAACACTTTGCCTAAACTTAAGGATAAATATATTGATAAAGGACAAATTCAATTAGAATTAATAGATTATCCCCTAGATAAATTAGCTGTTATTGCAGCGGCCCTTGCAAGGTCGTTGCCGACTAGCGAAGGTTATATCAAAGCTATAGACATTTTATTAGAAAAACAAAAGCAGTGGGCTTATTCAAAAACGCCTCTTGAAGAGTTGTATTCCATAGCTAAATTATTCGGAGTTTCTTCAAAGAAATTTGATGAAATAACCAAAAACATACCTCTTATGCAAGAAATAATTGATAGAATGGAAAAAGAATCTAAAAATTTTAATATAGAATCTACTCCAACATTTATTATCAATAATGAACACAAAATTTCTGGAGCACTATCATTCAAAGAATTTGAAACCAAGCTTCTAAAATTAGTTAAAGCAAAGAATTCATAAAACAAAGGAATAAATAATGAAATTCCAATCTGTTAGAATTTCTGGATTTAAATCATTTTTAGAACCTACTGAAATTCAAATGAATCGAGGATTAACTGGAGTAGTAGGACCTAATGGATGTGGTAAGTCAAATATAGTAGAAGCTATCAAATGGATTATGGGTGAAAACTCTGCACGACAAATGCGTGGAGATGGAATGGATGATGTTATTTTTTCTGGAACAAATGAGAGGCCCTCAAGAAATTTTGCAGAAGTTAGTATCAAATTAGATAACTCTGAAAAAAAAGCTCCTGCAATTTTTAATCATTATGACGAAATTGAAATAACTCGTAAAATAGAACGTGAAAAGGGCTCAGTTTACAGAGTAAATGGCAAACAAGTCAGAGCTAGAGATATACAACTAATCTTTGCTGACAATGGAACGGGAGCTCGCTCTTCTGGCATAGTTGGCCAAGGGAGAATTGCACAGATTATAGATTCTAATCCAGAAGATAGGAGAGTAATACTAGAAGAAGCTGCAAATATTAAAGGTTTACATAGTAGACGGCATGAAGCTGAACTTAAGTTAAAAGGAGCAAGTGATAATCTAGACAGATTATCTGATATAGAACAAACATATAAAGAACAGTTAATAGAATTAGAAAAGCAAGGCAGGAAAGCTGCTAGGTACAGGTCCGTTGGTGAAAGAATAAGAAAAGCCGAGGCAACTTTATTTTTTAATCTAATGAATAACGCCAAAAAAGAAGCCAATGATTTGGATGTTCAATTAAAAAACGCTAATGAAAATGTTAGTCAAGGGCAAATCAAGGTTGCTGAACACACTAAGTCCCAGTTACACTTGGCTAATAAAATTCCAGATCTAAAAAAGGATGAGGCAGAAAAAGCTGCAACTTTACAGACTTTAAATATTACAAAAATAAAATTAGATGAAGAAAAATCTTCTGCACAAAACACTCTTCAAAATATTATAAACCAAATCAATTTAATAAATAATGATATTGTACGCGAAAGTGAAATAAAAGAAGATGCAAAAAAATCACTTTCAAACCTATTAACAGAAGAAAAAACCTTAAAAGAAGATAGTGAAAACTTTTCAACAAAAATTACCAAAGCAACAGATTTAGTTAAAAAGCTTAGAAGCATATCTGATGTAGCCGATGATAAGTTGTCTACTATTACATCTGAAATATATTCAATAAAGTCTGATAAATCAGATTTAGAAAAGCGTATAAAAAATTTAAAACAGAAAATTGAGGTTACACAAAACCAATTAGCTAACTTTAACATAGAAGATGACAAGAATAGATTTAAATTAGATAAAGAAAAAATAACTAATCTCAAAAAACTTATTAAGGAAAATAATCAATTAAACGATGAGTATAAAGTTGAATTAGAAAAGTTAGAAAAGTTACAAACTAGATTAGTAGAAGAAAAAAATACAGCAGTTTTTGAGTTTAACAAAGTCAATTTAGAGTTTGATTCACTTTCAACATTATTAGGTCGTGACACCCTAGATAGTAATACCTTAGAAAAATCTATTGGTAATATTAATAACCTTGAGGAAGCTATAGGCTCAGTATTAGGAGAGACGCTACTTGCTCCAATTTTATCTGATGATCAATCCACAGAAAATACTACTTATTGGAGAGATGATTTTAAAACTATATCAACAGCCTCATTACCAGAAAGTGTTATACCTATAGTTACTAAAATTACGAAATCTTCTATATTAGATACTGCTTTAAAAGGAGTTGGAATTGTTGATAACAAAGAAATTGCTTTTAAACTTCAAAAAGAATTAACTTTTGGTCAAGCTTTAACTACCCCCAGTGGTGGACTATGGCGATGGGATGGTTTTGTTCAACCTCAAGGAGTTCAAAACAGTTATTCTGAGAGATTACAACAAATAGCACGATTAAGATTACTGCAGAATAAGCTCCCTTCTTTGAAAGAGAAGCAATCTTTATCTGAAAAAAGATTAGAAGAATGCTTTAATAATATTAAAAAATATAAAGATGACCTAGCTAACTTACAAGTTAAGTTATCTAGCTTAATATCAGAATCAAACGAACTAGAGTTACAAAACACTAAAGTTGAATCAAAGTTACTTTCATCTGAAGCATTAATAAAAGAACTTAAAAATACGGAGCGAATGTCGTTGGAAGAATTAAGTGAACTTGAAAAAGAATTCAATAACTCCCTTAATTTACCTTCCTTACTTGCTGAAGAACTGAAAGTAAGAAACAATGCAGACCAAAGCCGAAATGAATTAACCGATGCAATGGCTGCTGAACAACAAATTAAGAGTGAAGAAAGTTTCAAATCAAGAAATTTAATACAACTTGGACATCAAAAAGAAAATTGGAAAGTAAGAGAAGAAGAGGCAAAAACAAGGTTAATCTCTCTTGAAGAAAGACTTAAAGCTTCTCAGGATGAGAAAAATAGATTGTCAACACTTCCTGAGAGTTTCGAAAAAAAGGAAGCAGAGTTAAATACTAAAATTGAAGAAGCTATATTAAACAGAAATATAGCTGCTGACCAATTAGTGAAAAATGAAACAAGTTTGAATGATGCTGACAAACTAGTAAGAGGAGCTGAAAAAGCAGTTTCTACTCTCAGAGAAGAAATGATAAAAATTGAGGCTTTACTTAATCTTTCAAAAGCAAAAATTCAAAATATTGAGGATCGTGTCTTCGAAAAATTAAAGATAAAATCAACAGAATTAGGTAAATTTATAAATACTAAAGAAGAAGATCAACCTATTAAATCTATAGAAATTTTAGAAAAAACCCTGCAACGCCTTCTTAACGAGAGAGAAACGCTTGGTGCTGTCAATCTCAGAGCAGAAGATGAAATGAATGAAATGCTAAATAAAATTGAAGTTATGTCCAAGGAAAGAGTTGATCTAGAGGAAGCTATTGCAAAGCTCAGAAGTGGTATTTTTGAACTTAATAAAGAAGGAAGACAACGATTGAAAGAAAGTTTTGAAGAAGTTAATGAAAATTTTAAACAACTTTTTCAAAAATTATTTGGTGGTGGCAATGCTGAGTTAAGATTAGTTGGAAATGAAGATCCTCTTCAGGCTGGCCTTGAAGTTTTAGCCAGTCCTCCAGGAAAAAAGATGCAACTTCTTTCTTTATTATCCGGTGGTGAACAAGCTTTAACTGCAATTTCATTGATTTTTTCAGTTTTTTTGTGTAACCCAGCTCCTATTTGTATTTTAGATGAAGTTGACGCACCACTTGATGACACTAATGTAGGAAGATTTTGTGATTTGTTGAATCAAATTGTTGATGAAACTAATACATACTTTATGGTTATAACTCATCATAGGCTTACTATGGCAAAAATGGATAGGCTTTTTGGTGTTACTATGGAGCAAAAAGGAATTAGCAAATTAGTATCAGTTGATTTAGAACAAGCTTCTAGAATAAGGGATATAGCTTAAAGAAAATGAATTTTTATAAAGTAAACTCTTGACTTATTGGTTAGCTCAAAATAGTTTAATCACGCTTATAACTTGTATGTGAGAGTATAATATGAGCTCATTTAATAACAATGATAAATTATCAGATAGAATAGATGCTGCTTTAGCAAAAAAGGAAAATAAACACGAAAACAAAGAAAATAACCAAAATTTATTAAACACTTTTTCCAGAGTTGCTACAGAATTGTTAGCAGGTTTGTTAATAGGTGGATGTATAGGATGGACCTTAGATAAATGGTTAGATACTAATCCTTGGTTCTTAATACTTTTCTTCCTCTTAGGCGGCGCTGCTGGAATTCTTAATTTGTGGAGAGTTGTAAGTGGCAAGGGTTTAAAAATTGGTTACTTTTAATTATTAATCAAAGAAGTTTAAAATGAATTCACCAGTAGAACAATTTACAATTAAAACACTTTTTGAGTTGAATCTCATGGGTGTTGATATATCTTTTACCAACGCTTCTTTATTCATGATGCTTTCTATTATAGGGTCAGCTGGATTTTTGTATTTTGGTGCTAGAAAACAGTCTTTAGTTCCTAATAGATTTCAAGCCCTTGTAGAAATGTCTTATGAGTTTGTAGCTAATATGGTTAAAGAAAATGCTGGGAAAGGAAGTCAGGTTTATTTTCCGTTTATATTTACTCTTTTTATGTTTATTTTGTTTGGTAACTTATTGGGAATGATTCCATATAGTTATACTTTTACATCTCAAATAGCAGTAACTTTTACACTTGCTGCAATAATATTCTTAGGTGTCACCATAATTGCTTTATTTAAACATGGATTTAAATTTTTTACTTATTTTTTTCCATCAGGTGTGCCAATTGGATTGGCTCCTCTATTAATCCCAATTGAAATCATATCTTATTTTATTCGTCCAATAAGTCTGTCCGTTAGGCTGTTCGCTAATATGCTTGCCGGTCACACAATGATGAAAGTGTTTGCTGGTTTAATAATAATGATGGGATCGGCAAGTGGAATATTAAAAGTTGGAGCCATTCTGCCTTTAATGGCGGTAATAGGATTAACAGGACTTGAGTTCCTTGTGGCTGCTTTACAAGCATACGTTTTTAGTATCTTAACGTGTATGTATCTCCATGATGCATTACACTTACATTAATTCATAACTAAAATTATATCAATCAACGAAAGGAAATAAAAATGGAAATGGATGCCGCAAAATTAATAGGAGCAGGATTAGCTGTTATTGCGTTAGCTGGAGTTGGAGTAGGAATTGGAAATATTTTTGCATCATTAGTTACAGCTGTTGGTAGAAACCCTGCAGCAAAGAATGAAGTTTTTGGAATAGCAATCTTAGGTTTTGCATTAACAGAAGCTGTTGCATTGTTTGCTTTAGTTATAGCTTTACTACTTCTTTTCACATTCTAAAATTAATTTAACTCTTTACCTGCAGGATAATCACTGCAGGTAAAAATTTTAAAGATTATTAAATGTCATACTTTATAAAGTTATTTTTTTATTTTACTTTAATGAGTTCAAGTATTGTTCATGCAAGTGATACAAAGGCTGGACTTCCTCAATTAGATTTAAGTACATATCCATCCCTTATGTTTTGGGCAGTGATATCTTTAATTATTGGGTACTTTTTGATGAGCTTCTTGGTTGCGCCTAATATCAAATCAATATTAAATTTAAGAGAAACTAATATTCAAAATGACTTAGTTAAGGCAAAAGCGTCTACTCAAGAAAATGAGAAGATTAAACAAGAAATAATAGATCATCAAAAAGATATTAAATTAAGATCACAAAAGCTTATTAATGAAGCTTTGTCTGATTCTAAGTTATCTATAGAAAAAACAGAACATGACATTGCTAAAAAAATTAACTCAAAAATATCTAAGGCCGACAAAAATATTCAAGAATTACAGAAAGATATAATTTCTGACATTGTAAATAGTGCTGATGAAATAATTATTGAAATAGTTAAAAAATTTACAAATATCAATCATGATAAAGCTAATCTCAAACAAGTTGTAAAAGCCGCATCTAAAAACATATTAACGGAGAAATAAAAATGTATTTTGATGAAACAGCATGGGTTGCTATAGCTTTTGTAATCTTTATAGCATTGGTATGGAGAAAAGCCAGTAGAGCAATTACAGGAATTTTAGATAGTAGATCACTATTAATTGAAAATGAATTAAAAGAAGCTAAATCACTTAAAGAAGAAGCACTAGAAGAATTAAGAAAATCTTTACAGTCTCAAAAAAATATTTCTAATGAAGCCGAACAAATCATTAAGGATGCACAAGATGCTGCAAAAAAAATTCGAGAAGATGCTAATGTTAGTTGTTCAGAAATAATTAAACGAAGGGAAGAGCAGGCTAAGCAAAAAATAATGGCATTAGAAACAGAGGCTGTAAATAATATTAAAAAGATAACAGGGTCTATAATTATAGAATCTTCTAAAGTTTTTATAGAATCTAATTTGGATAAAAAAGAAAATAATAATATTATTAGTAAATCTTCAAATCAAATAAAATCATCTTTTTTAAACTAATATTATTTGATTCCTAGAAAAACTTCTCCATCCCTTGGGACGTCTAGATTAAGCTCAGTTTTTCTGTCAACGGTTTTGCTTCCTAATAATAAAAATTGTGAATATGATAGTTCATCGCGATCGTACTCATTAAAGTCTTTATCAACAGACACAATTGATAACTTAAGGGGAACATAATCATCTATGGTTATGTCTTTTCTAATAGCCCTTATGTTTACAGAAACACTCATCTCAATATGTTGGGAAGCCTTCGAACAGTATGTTGTAATTCCTCTAATTCCAATATAAACGGGTGACTGGTTCTCAGACTTAGCTATTATTTCAGCAGCACTTTTAGGTGAAGTTAAATTTGGACAATCTACAGCTTCCTGCTTAAATGTTGAACAACCTGAAAACATTAATAAAAAAGGAAAAATAAAACGATTCATCATAATTAATTACCCCTATATATAAAAAATGTTAATACGTCATAAATCTCTATTGACGTATACAATGTAATACATCAAAAGTTATGTATGAAGAAACAAAATATAAATTTATATTTAGCATCTCCAAGAGGTTTTTGTGCTGGTGTTGACAGAGCTGTGAAAATTGTTGAGGAAACAATTAAAAAATTTGGTTCACCCGTTTATGTAAGACATGAAATAGTTCATAATAAGGACGTGGTAAATTCTTTGGCTAAAATAGGAGCTGTATTTGTTGAAGAGGTTAATGAAGCTCCAGTTGATAGACCAATAATATTTTCAGCCCACGGCGTTGCAAAATCTGTCATTAACGAGGCTAATCAAAGAAAAATGATATCTATTGATGCAACATGTCCTTTAGTTACTAAGGTACACAATGAAACGGTAAGACACTACAATCTTGGAAGACATATTTTACTAGTTGGTCATAAAAACCATCCTGAAGTTACTGGAACAATGGGACAAGTGCCAAAAGAATTTGTTACTTTAATTGAGACGGAAGCAGACGCACTTAATGTTAAAGTATCAGAGACCAATAAAATAGCCTATGCAACACAAACAACACTTTCGTTGGATGACACAGCAGCAATTCTTAAAATTTTAAAATCAAGATTTCCAGATATTAAGGGACCTAACTCTGAAGATATTTGTTACGCTACTACTAATAGGCAAACTGCTGTTAAATCTATGGCTAAACTTTGTGATATAATTTTAGTAATTGGTGCACAAAACTCATCTAATTCTTTGCGATTAGTTGAAGTAGCTATAGCTCACGGTGTTAAAGTAGCTAAACTCATACCAGACATAGAGACATTAGAAGAGTTTCTCAATACTTTTGAAGCCCATACTACGCCAAATATAGGTTTAACAGCAGGAGCATCAGCTCCAGAAACATTAGTTCAAGTGTTAATATCAAAGCTAAAGAAAAACTTTGAAGTTAATCTCTTAGATCATGAAGTGACAAAAGAAAATGTAAAATTCAATTTACCTAAAATGTTAAGATAAAGTAACTAGGATTTAAAATTGGCTGTTTATACTAAATTAAATGAAGAACAAATAATTGATTTCCTAAAATTATATAACATTGGAACATTAATCCATTTTAATGGAATAACTGAGGGAATTGAAAATAGTAATTTTTATTTAGAAACTTCAAAAGGTAAGTATATTCTTACAATTTTTGAAAAAAGAGTTGATCAACAAGATATTCCTTTTTTTATAAATATTATGAAATATTTAAGTAGTCGAGAGTTTCTTTGTCCAAACCCTATTATGGATATTCAGGAAAACTATCTCCAACATTTACAAAATAAACCGGCTATTATAGTGAGTTTTCTTAATGGGAAATCTAAAACGATAGTAACAAAAGAAGACTGTTTCAACGTAGGTTCTTATATGGCCTCTATGCATATTAAAAGTAATAACTTCCAAGGAAGAAGGAAAAATTCACTTTCAATATCAGGCTGGGATGAGTTAATAAAAAATTGTAGTGAGACCATATCTACTAGTACTTTAAATAAGATAGAACCTAATATATTAGAAGAAATACAAGATTCATTTAACTTCTGTAAAAAATATTGGCCTAATGCATTACCTCAAGGCTTTATCCATGCAGACTTGTTCCCAGATAATATTTTTTTTGATGATAATAAAATATCTGGTGTTATAGATTTTTATTTTTCCTGTAATGATATCCTTGCTTATGACCTTGCTATAGCTGTAAACGCTTGGTGCTTTGAAGATAATCAAACATTTAATAATAAAAAATTTGATAAATTAATTAAAGGTTATTGTTCTTTAAGAAACTTAAGTACAAAAGAACTATTTTATTTGCCACTCCTTTGTCAAGCAGCTGCAATGAGGTTCTTACTAACAAGGTTATACGATTGGGTTCATACTCCTAAAAGTGCTTCTGTCGTTCCTAAAAATCCAAACGAGTACATAATAAAGTTAAGACACCATAAACAGCTTGTAATTAATCAAAATTATGATGAGAGCCTAAAATGAATAATAAATTACAGATTTATACTGATGGTGCTTGTTCTGGTAACCCTGGAATAGGTGGATGGGGAGCTGTTTTAATAAATCGAAATACCGGTGAAGAAAAATATTTGTCTGGTGCAGAAAACGTAACCACAAATAATAAGATGGAACTAACTGCTACAATAGAATCTCTTAAATCAATTAATAAACCAAGTGAAATTGAATTATACACAGATTCACAATATGTAAAGAATGGTATTAATATATGGATAATTAATTGGAAAAATAATGGATGGAAAACTGCCAATAAAAAGCCTGTAGCAAACAAAGAACTATGGATTGAACTAGATAAAATAGTTCAATTCCATAATGTACAATGGTTTTGGGTTAAAGGACACTCAGGTAATCATTATAATGAAATTGCAGACCAACTTGCTGTAAAAGCTATGAATATTTAAATTATAAGATAAAAAGATTATTATAAATTACTAAGTACATTTTCAGCAGATGAAACTTCAAAGGCTCCAACTTCCTCTACAAAAAGGTGAGTGATAATATTACCGTCAACTACCATTGCAAATCTTTTTGACCTATGCCCCATAACTTTGCCAAAATCCATGTCTAAACCTAGAGATACAGCAACAGAACAATCAGAATCAGATAACATGTCTATTTTATTATCAACACCGCTGACTTCTCCCCAAGCTTGCATCACATGAGGGTCATTTACGGCCATGCATGCAATATTTGAGATACCCTTATCAATAAATGAACTAACATTATTAATAAAACCAGGTAAATGTTTAGCTGAACAAGTAGGCGTAAACGCTCCTGGTAATGCAAACAAAACAACCTTTTTATTAGCAAAATATTCATCTGTAGTAATTTCTTTTATACCATCACTACCTTTTACTCTAAATACACCTTCAGGAAATTTATCTCCAATTTTAATCGACATTTTATGACCCCTTATAGTTTTAATATAATTAAACTATTTACAAAAATTTTAAAATAAGTTTATTTAGCAATCTCAATATATTCTCTTATTATTTTTAAACTCAAAAGTTCAGGTAAAATTCTTCCATTACTTATTGATGGCCCATACATTTTATTAAATGGAATACCAAATCGACCATTAGTTACTAGAAATTTTTTTATATGTTCATTCGGCTTTGTCCAATCTAAACGGAGAGTAATAACATTATTTTCTATAAATAATTGATTTACTCGTTCTGTATCTAAAACTAAACTTTTATTAACCAAACATGTTAAACACCAATCAGCCGTAACATCTACAAAGACAATATTTCCTTTTTTTACTAATTCGTCTGGTAAATTGAAATTATTATCTATATCCCAATTAATTATTAATTCATTATCACTATAATTTTTAGAATTTTTATTTGTGTTACTATTCAATTCTACAAAAATGCTAATAAGCCATACAGTAGTTAACAAAAGCAACAAACCCATTATTTTTTTAAATATAATTAACCAATTACCAGGTTTTGGAATAAATGAGATTATTTTTGGAAATACCAATATTAATATGAGCGGGGTTGATAAGCCTATTCCCATAATCAAAAGAATTGTATAAATTTGTGCAGCATTTCCTGATAAAGCAAACCCTATTGCTGTTCCAACAAGAGGCGCTGTGCAAGGAGTTGCTAAAAGAGTTAAAGACATACCCGTTAAAAAATCTCCTATAAAACCTTCTTTTCTATAAGATAGAACAGTTAAAATTTTTGACGGTATAAAGTATTGAAAAACACCAAATAAATTTAATGAAAAAAACAATGTTAGTATAATCATAAAAAAAATGAAATACGGATTTTGGAATTGTATTCCCCAACCAATCAGATTGCCTGCAGTTTTAATTAGATGAGCAGTTATCGCAAACAGCAAAAATGTCGTTAATATTCCTAATATATTAAAAAATATTTTATTCGTATAAATATTTTTTTTTATAGTTCTATAACTAACTAACTGAACCATTTTTAGAGATAGTATAGGCAAGACACATGGCATAAAATTTAAAATTATACCGCCTAAGAATGCAATCACAATTATTTCAAAACCTAAATATGAATTTGAATTTGAATTATTTTTATAATCTAGATTGTTATTTTTTAATTTTATAGAATTTGTAATTATAGTTTCATAACTAATATCGTTTGTTAAAAATGTTAATTTTATATATTTTTTTAGAAAATCTGCATTAATCGTATTAATATCTATGATTACTTCTAAAGTTTTATTTCTCGATGAATAAATTGGTTTTTGATAAATATTACCTTTGATATCTTCAACAATAATATCAGTAGGTTTGATGTTAAGATCATTAAGAAAACTTAATTTAAGATTATTATTTTCAACAACGGTTGACATAAGTTTTAACTGATTATTTTTTAGAAGTTTTGGAACTGTTGAATTATACAACAAAATTTTTTCTAAACTTGATGAAATATTATTAGAATAATTTATGTTTGATAAATTAAATTTATGATTAACTGGAACACAAATTTCAGAACATACTTGAGCATTTAATTCTAATATACCTGATATACTATTAGAATTATCTAATGACTTAATTATCAAAGGAAAAATCACTTCCTCATCATAACCAAAAGTTTCTATATCGTAAAAATTAAACCTTTTAGGAGATGGAAACAACAAATAAGCGGATTTAATGTTATTAGTACTTTGAATATTTATTTCAGGAGGGAGCCCTGCATCACCAGGATTTCTCCAATATATTTTCCATTTGGGAGATAATGTTACTTTTAAACCTAATAATATTTTTGAAGGTTCTTGCTCGTATTTTTTTCCAAACAAAAGATCAAATTGAACAAAATTATAATTTTCATTATTTTCAAAAAATTTATTTGGCAATAGAACATTAGAAAAACAAACACCCAAATTTACAATATAAAAAAATATAAAACTTAGAAAAATGATTACTGTTTTTTTAAAATTCAAATTAATTACATGATTGTACATTATTTCTTTTCGGATATTATTTAAATATAATTAACTTATTGGAATAACATATATGGATCAAGAGTTCTTAGGTAAACTTTTAATTGCTTCTCCAGGCTTAGAAGATATAAGGTTTCGTAACGCAGTTATTTTAATCTGTGAACATTCCAACGACGCGACTATGGGCTTAATATTAAATAAACCTCTTTATAATTTCGATACACAACAACTTTTAAAAAAAATGAAAATAAATGGTAAATCCGATATTAAGACTGAAACAACTTTCTTTGGTGGCCCCGTACATATTAATCAAGGATTTATAATACATTCCAATGAAAAAAAGTATAAAACGTCTGAAACAATCTTAGAAGAAGTTTGTATAACCACTTCAGAAGATATTTTGAAAGACGTTTCAAATGGTTTATCTCCCGTAGACACAAGGATATTCCTTGGTTGTGCAGTTTGGGATCAAGGACAACTTAATAATGAAATATTACAAAATTCATGGATAATCACAAATTCAAACAAAAATTTAATATTTTATAAAGATACAAAAACATCTTTATGGAATAAATCACTTATTGATATAGGTATAGATCCCAATAAATTAGTAAATTTTTCAGGAAAAGCCTGATTGTTTCTATTGTAATAAAGACATAATATCTAGATTTTCATAAGATGAAGCATTAGGACCTATTACTGATAAAACAGGTTCTGCTGAACTAAATAATCTATCAATTACATTTTGAATTGAACTTATAGATATATTGTCTATTTCTTCTAAAACTTCTTTAGCTGTTATTAATTTCCTAAAATTAATCATACTTTTAGCTAAATATTCAGCCCTTGAGCTATTACTTTCTTGACCCATTATGAACCCAGAACGCATTTGAGCTTTTGCTCTGAGAAGCTCAGACTCAGTAATAGAATTCTTGATTTTTTTCAATTCATTTAAGCTTGCATCTAATAAATTATTTCCATCTTCAGGTGAAGTTCCTGCGTAAAAACCAAACACACCTGATGAAATTTGCATCTGAGTAAAAGCAAAGATTGAATAACATAGTCCCCTTTTTTCTCTTATCTCTTGAAATAGCCTTGAGGACATTCCACCACCAAGAATAATTGCTAATGCTCGAAGTGAGTACCTATCAACATCTATATTATTTAAACCTTCAATACCTAAAACTAATTGAGTTTGTTCTAATTCTCTATCCTCACCACAAAATCCTGTCTTCCAATCAGCTTTGATTTTAGTATGTTGATAATTATGTTTGATACCCGAAAATTTCTCTTCAACATTTTTATAAAGCCATTCTGATTTAACATTGCCAGAAGCAACTACTACCATATTTTCAGGGGCATAATGCTTAGTAAAAAATGATGCAAGGTCAGATTGTTTGAAATTACTTACCGTTTCTTTTGTTCCTAATATAGGTCGCCCAATAGATTGATCTTTAAAAGCAGTTGAAGTAAAATTTTCAAATACCCTATCGTCTGGAGCGTCAAAAGATTGTCCAATTTCTGATATTATAACACCTCTTTCTCGTTCTATTTCATCTTTGGGTAATGTTGAGTTTTTTATTATGTCTGATAAAATATCAACACCTAATTTTGTGTTTTCATGAAGTACCTTTAAATAGTAAGCTGTTACTTCTTTACTTGTATAAGCATTTATATCACCACCTACGTCTTCTATCTCTCTAGCTATTGTTTCTGCATTTCTATTTTTAGTACCTTTAAAAGCCATATGTTCTAACATATGAGCAATCCCACATTGATCTAAAGTTTCTTTTGAACTTCCAGCTCCAACCCACACACCAATAGAAGTACTTTTAATATCAATTGGATCTGTAATCACTGTTAATCCAGTATCTAGAATTTTGTAATTTGCGTTCATATCAGTCTCACATTAGATTTAATAAAATGTTGAACGTCTAAGACGCTTGGATCTATAATTTGAAATTTTTCCTCACTTGACATCATAAATTTCAGGTGAGGTGGAAGTTCTGGTAGAATGTTATTAGCTTTGCTTATTATATCTGGAAACTTAGCAGGATGCGCACAAGCGAGCGAAACTAACGGCATATCATGATTTATTATTTTATCATTTAAAGCCTTCTGAGCAGCCCCATAACCTACAGCACTATGCGGATCTAAAATATAATTGTAATTTGTGTATGCTTTTTTAATTATATCTAAGGTTTCATCGTTTGACACCATGTAAGCTGAAAATAAATTACTTACTTTTGACATTTCATTTTGTGAAATTTGAAAACTACCAGTCTTTTTGAACGTGTCCATTTGCTCTTTAACTCGAAGTGGATCTCTATCACATATTTCAAATAATAATCTTTCAAAATTGCTAGACACTTGAATATCCATACTTGGACTAAATGAAGGAACTACATTCTTTCTTTCCATTATACCATTGTTAAAAAACCTTGTTAATATATCGTTTTGGTTTGATCCACATATTAATTTTGAAACTGGAAGGCCTATTTTTTTAGCCATCCAGCCAGCTAATATGTTTCCAAAATTACCTGTAGGAACTGAAAAAGCAATTTCTTGATCTGGAGCTCCAACTTTTAACCCTGAATAAAAATAATAAACTATTTGAGGCAAAAGCCTTACCCAGTTTATAGAATTAATAGCTGACAAAGAATATTGATCTTTAAATGTCAAGTCTTCAAAACAGTCTTTGACTATTTCCTGGCAACCATCAAAGTCTGTTTTAACTGATAGTGCATAGGCACCTTTTTCATTAATCCAAGTCATCTGTTTTTGTTGAACCTCAGACACCCTTCCGTGAGGGAAAAGTATAAAAATATCAATATTTTCTTTGCCTTTAAACGCTTCTAAAGCAGCAGAACCAGTGTCACCACTAGTAGCGCCTAGAATAACTCCTCTTTTGTTTTTATTTTGGAGAGCTTTATTAAAAGCTCTAGATAAAAATTGCATAGCATAATCTTTAAACGCTAAAGTTGGACCATGAAATAATTCTAATATATGTAAATTATCTTCGAACTTATGCAATGACGCCACATCATCATTATTAAAATTCGAATAAGTATCTTCTGACATTTTTAAGACTTCATCTTCAGTTAGACAAGGCGACATAAAAGGGCTCATAATTTTACAAGCTAATTCCGCATAACTAAGGCCTTTCATATCATTAAGATCTGACAGACTAAATCTAGGCCATTCTTCAGGCATAAATAAACCACCGTCTCTTGCTAACCCTGATAAGAGAACATCTTCGTATGAGAGCGAAGATTCACCACCCCTCGTGCTTAAGTATTTAATCTGATTTAGCATTATAAACTTTCTTTTTAAAATGCAATCTTCCTACAGACACATGATATGAAAAATATACAAACAACAATGATAAAGCTAACCCATACCAAGTTATAGCATATGATAAATGTTGATTTCTTAATTTAGGTTTACCTGTAACGCCAATTGGCAGAGTTAGTTTTTTTCCCTGACGTAATGCGTCAATGTAGTAACTTGTGATAAAATTATCAAAGCGTAGTTCTAAAAAATTAAATATTTGTAAAGGTTTTATTGTAAACCAAAAACCTTGTTTCCCATCGTTTTCTGGAACAAAATAACCTTTTTTTTGAGGATATCTTATTATACCCTTCAAAATAATATTATCTTTAATTAAACTAAATTTTCTCTTTTCAGGGTCTCTATAACCTTCAGACACCCAACCTCTATTAACTAGTATTACAGTGTTATTTTTTAGTTTAAAAGGGGTTATGACATGGAAGCCTGCATTACCTTCGAAAGTCTTACCTGTAATATATATTTCATTATTATGTAAAAAAGATCCTTGAATTTCAATTGATTTAAATTCGTCAACATTATTGTCTTTCAATTGAGTTTGATCTTTGATTGGATTAGATTGGCTTTGTAACAAATATCTTTCTATTAAAGCCTCTTTCCAAAATAATCGTTTAATTTGCCATGTTCCAAAAGATAACAAAATTAAGAAAACTATTGCTGAAACAATTGATGGCCATAACATTGGCCTGAAATATATGTTCATTACTTGTTTGAAAGCTCCAATTATTTGATAAGTACTAATTTATACTTATCAACCTCCCCACCAGTATATGCAAATAAATAAAAATAACCAAACCACGTCAACAAAATGCCAATACCATGCAGCAGCCTCAAAACCAAAATGATGCTCTGGTGAAAAATGTCCTTTAAGCCCCCTAAACAAACATACAGTTAAAAATATTGTACCAACTAGAACATGAAAACCATGAAAACCAGTTGCCATATAAAATGTTGAGGCATATATACCATCAGTAAATCCGAATGTAGCATGCTGATATTCATAAGCCTGAACAGCAGTGAAAATAGCTCCCAAAATTATTGTTAAAACTAATCCTCTTATAAAATCTTTTCTATTATTATGCTGTAATGCATGATGAGACCACGTTACTGTGCAACCTGATAAAAGAAGGATTAGAGTGTTTATTAAAGGTAGATCAAAAGGATCTAAAGCAACAATATCAGCAGGTGGCCAAACTCCTGTATCTGGATATAAACTAGAATCAAAGAAAGCCCAAAAAAAAGCAACAAAGAACATGACTTCTGAACAGATAAAAAATATCATTCCGTATCTCATACCAATCTGAACAATTGGAGTATGATGACCTTGATATTCTGCTTCTCTTACAACATCTCTCCACCAAAAGAACATAGTAGCAAGCACCATAAACAAACCAGCCATTAAAACATATATTGAATAAGGATACTCGTGCATAAACAAAGTAAGACCCAGGAATAAAGTAAAACCAGCCGCTGAACCTAATGCTGGCCATGGACTTGGTTCAACTAAATGATATTGATGTTTTTGTTCACCGCTCATTACTCTCTCCTTAATTCATATACTTTTATATATATTTTAACTTGGTTTAGTCTAGTAAATTATTTTAATATCCTTACTTTAATTCAACGTAATCTTAATTAGCATTGTAGAATGTATATGATAATGTGATTTCCTTTAAATTTTTAGTATTTTCATCATCATTAATACTAGGATCAACATAAAATGATACTGGCATCTTAACTTCTTCACCTGGTTTCAGAGTTTGTTTTACAAAACAAAAACAATCAACTTTCATAAACACACCTCCTGCCTTAGGCGGGGAAACATTAAAAACCGCTGTTCCAGTGGATGCTTCATCAGATAAATTTTTTGCAGTATAATAGACTATCTCCTGGACACCAGGCTGAACTAAGATTTCTTGTTTAGGAGATCTAAATTCCCAATTTAAATCCGGTGATATATTAGAGTCAAATCTAATTTGGACATTATTATATTGACCGTTGGAACCTGGTGCTAAAGAGGCTCTTTGAACAGTTCCTGCATATCCAGTTACTCTGCAAAACAAATCATATAAGGGCACGGAGGCAAATGAAAGGCCGAGCATAAAAAAGACAACAACAAAGGTCCATCGCAAAGCATTATTATTTTTTTTTGACAAACTTACCGTCATTTATCCTGTTATATCCATTCTTAAAATTGTTATAAGAAAGAAAAGTACAACCAAGCTTATTATTATTAATAAGACAGCAATATTCTTTGATTTTCTTTTTGCATAAAAAGTTTTAATGTAATCATCATTTTTATTAGGTTTCATGACACTTTACTAAAAATTATTTAAAATAAATTTATCCAAGCATATACCAGCAAAAATAAAGCTTAAATAAAAAATTGAATATAAAAAAAGACTTTTTTCAGAACCTTCTTTCTTCCTATATAAAAGAATAGCTCTTCTTAAAAACTCAAAGCCTAAAAGAGAAATTGTAATAAAGTAAAATGTTCCCGCATAATTTAATGCCCAAGGCATATAAGAAAATGGTATTAATAGACATGAGTATATCAGAATATTTTTTCTTGTAACTTTATCACCCGCAACAATAGGAAGCATAGGTATTTTTGCTGCTTCATAATCATCTTTTTTGATTATAGCTAATGCCCAAAAATGTGGTGGTGTCCATAGAAATATTATCATAAACAAAATAACTGACTCTAAAGATACATTACCTGTTGCACAAACTTGACCTATTACTGGAGGGAAAGCTCCAGCTGCACCACCAATAACAATATTTTGAACAGTATGTCTCTTAAGCCATACTGTATATACAACTGCATAAAAAAAGATTGTAAAAGCTAACAAGCTTGCTGCTAACCAATTTACGGCTAAGCCTAAAATCATAATTGATATAATTGAAGAAATAATGCCAAAAGAAAACGCTTCAGATGGAAGAATTTTGCCTAAAGGAATTGGTCTGCCTTTAGTTCTAACCATGACCTCATCGATGTCTCTATCATACCATTGATTAAGTACACCTGAGGCACCTGCTCCTAAGGCTATGGCAAAAATACCAATGTATGCCAAAGCTGGATTAATGCTGTAACCTTGAACTGGTATTGCTGTGTAATAACCAACAAAAGCTGTGAACACAACTAAAGACATAACTCTAGGTTTCATTAATTTAAAATAATCTAATGGTGAGCCAAAGACCTCCTCACCTTGAACTATTTCGTTTCTATTAGCTGTTATAACCGGCATTTTATATTTTAAATAAACCTTATTTAACTTTAGGAATTTCTGCAAAAGTATGAAAAGCAGGTGGTGATGATACGGTCCATTCTAGAGTATTATCAGTAGAACCCCACGGATTTTTTGAAGCTTTTCGTTTTTTAACAAATGCCTCTACAATAACAACTAGGAATATGATTGCACCTAAAGCACCTATGTATGAACCAATTGAGGCAACCATGTTCCATCCAGCAAATGCATCTGGATAATCTACATATCGTCTCGGCATTCCGGCAAGTCCTAAAAAGTGCATTGGAAAGAATGTTAAATTTACGCCAATAAAAGTAACCCAGAAATGAACTTTAGCTAGACTTTCACTGTATTCATAACCTGTCATCTTTGAAAACCAATAATAAAAACCAGCAAACAAACCATAAACGGCACCAAGTGATAAAACATAATGAAAGTGGGCTATAACGTAATATGTATTGTGTAAAACTATGTCTAAACCAGCATTTGCCAATACCACACCTGTAACTCCACCAACTGTAAACAAAAAGATAAAACCAAGTGCCCAATACATCGGAATCTTAAATACTATAGATCCACCCCACATTGTAGCAATCCATGAAAATATTTTAATTCCTGTTGGAACAGCTATGACCATTGTAGCAGCAGTAAAATATGCTCTAGTATCAACAGACAAACCGACTGTATACATGTGATGAGCCCAAACAACAAAACCAATCACACCAATTGAAACCATTGCATATGCCATCCCTAAATAGCCAAAAACAGGTTTCCTAGAAAAAGTTGATATAATTTGGCTAACAATTCCAAAAGCAGGCAAAATCATTATATAAACTTCTGGATGTCCAAAAAACCAAAATAAATGTAAAAATAAAATTGGATCTCCACCACCTTCTGGAATAAAGAAGCTTGTTCCAAAGTTTCTATCTGTGAGAAGCATTGTTATTGCACCTGCTAATACAGGTATAGCTAGTAATAATAAGAAAACTGTAACTAACATGGACCAAACAAACAATGGCATTTTATGAAGTGTCATCCCAGGGGCACGCATATTAAAAATGGTTGTGATAAAATTGGCGGCTCCTAATATTGAAGATGCACCAGCCAGATGAAGTGAAAATATTGCTAAATCCATTCCCATACCTGGTGAACCAGCAGAGCCTGAAAGTGGTGGATAAATTGTCCAACCTACACCAACTCCACCATCCACGACAGCAGATAAGAGAAGTAATACAAAGCTTGGAGGTAACAACCAAAATGAAATATTATTCATCCTTGGAAAGGCCATGTCAGGAGCACCTATCATTATAGGAACAAACCAATTTCCAAAACCACCTATTAATCCTGGCATTACAACAAAGAAAACCATTATAAGGCCATGTGCTGTAGTAAAAACATTCCACATATGTCCATCAGCCATGTACTGAACACCTGGATTCATTAGCTCCATCCTCATATAAATGGACATTCCACCACCGATAAACGCTGCAACTATAGCAAATATGATATACATAGTTCCTATATCTTTATGGTTAGTGGAGTAAAGCCACCTCTTTACAAAACCTGATGGTGCTCCATGATGATCATGGCTTGATATTGTATCCGAACTTTTCGACAATGTTGCCATTATTTAATCTCCTTAACTTCTTTTTTTTCCAGGAATGCTAATTTATTAGGACTACTGTTTATTTTATTAGCAAATTTTACTTTAGCTTCTTTTAACCACTGCTCATATTCATTTTTTGGCAGTGCTTGAATAACAATTGGCATATATGCATGATTAACGCCGCAGATTTGATTACATTGTCCATAATATTTTTTCTTACCTAAAGGTACTTCTGTCCAAATTTCATTAATTCTACCCGCTATTGAGTAAACTTGTAACGCTAATGATGGAACAAAGAATGAATGCATGACATCATTACCAGTGATTAAGAATTTTATTTTTGTACCTTCAGGTACAACTAGAGGATTATCAACGTCTAACATCCTCTTTTGATCACCTTTCAAATCTGCTTCTGCAATAATATATGAATCAAATGAAATTTCTTGGTCAGGATATTCATAATTCCAATACCACTGAGCTCCAGATACTTTGATTACCATGTCCACAGGCTTGTCTGCTTCTGTAAGATATAACAATTTGAATGATGGAACAGCTATTACAACTAATATTAGTACAGGAACTACTGTCCATATAATTTCTATTATAGTATTATGAGATGTTTTTGAAGGTTTAACACCTGGCTGTTCTTTATATTTGATACAAACATATATTAATAATCCTAAAACAAAAACAGCAATTAGGGTTATAACAATTAAGAGAAAATTGTGAAGATCAGTTGCCTTTTCTGCAATAATACCTGCAGGTGGTTGAAGGTCCATTTGCCAAGGTTTTGGCTCAGAGGCAGAGGCTGAATTAGAAATAGAAAAAATAAAAGCAAGTAAGCCCGATAAACAAAAAATTAACTTGTTATTCCAATTACACAGAAGTATCTGGATATTTATTTTCATTATGTTCGCTCCTCAAACAATATATATAACCAAAATATATTTGATCCAATATTATTAATCTTAAAAAATTAATTGAATTAACTATGTATTACTTAGAACTTTTTCAAGTAAAATACTAGATCTAATAACAAATTATTTTAACTTTATACATAAAATTTTAATACAATCTAAAAAAAATATTTATTTCAGATTTAACCTTGCATAATAATTGCCAGACTGTCATTTTAGGTACTATATTTCTAATTTAATAGGTTTACATATGCAAAACAAATCACCACTGGAAATCACAGATAATATTTTTTTTGAAAATAATGAGTTTGATCTAACTAAAGTTAAATCTATATTATCTGACACTCTTAACAAAGCTGACGACGGTGAATTGTACCTAGAGTCTACAAAATCAGAGTCATTTTCTTTCGACGATGGTAGAATGAAAAATATCTCATATGACAGTACCAAGGGTTTTGGATTAAGAGCAATAGCTGGTGAGGCTAGAGGTTTTGCTCATTCTGGAGAAATCAGTGAATCTTCTCTTAAAAGAGCGTCAGAGACAGTGAAATCTGTATCAAAAAATTATACTGGTATAATGGCTCCAGCTCCTTCTCATGGCACTAACAAACCTTTATACACCTCACTAAACCCCATTGAAGAAACTTCCTTTAATATAAAAACAGAGCTTCTTGAAGAAATAGATAATTATGCAAGATCTTTAGATAGTAAAGTTGTACAAGTTTCAGCTTCAATATCCGCTTCATATCAAGCAATTCAAATCATTAGGGCTGATGGAGAAAGGTCTGCAGATATTAGACCTTTGGTAAGACTTAATGTTTCACTTGTTGTTGAACAAAATGGCAGAAGAGAAACAGGAAGCTCAGGATGTGGTGGCCGAGGCAAATATGAGGAATGGATTAATTCAAATCGATGGAAGGGACAAGTCAAAGAAGCGCTAAGAATTGCTAACACCAATCTTGAATCAATTCCAACTCCTGCAGGAGAAATGCCTGTGGTTCTTGGGCCTGGTTGGCCAGGAGTTATGCTACATGAAGCAGTCGGCCACGGCTTGGAAGGTGATTTCAATCGAAAAGGTACATCAATTTTTTCAGGAAAAATTGGTGAAAAAGTAACAGCTGATGGAGTTACTGTTATCGATGATGGGACTATTGAAAATAAAAGAGGTTCTATAACTATTGATGATGAGGGAACTCGCTCATCAAAAAATATCTTGATTGAAAATGGTGTTTTGAAAAGCTATATGCAAGACAGGCAAAACGCTCGCTTAATGAAAATGAACCCTACTGGAAATGGTCGGAGACAATCCTATTCACATTATCCTATGCCAAGAATGACAAACACTTACATGGATAATGGAAGTGTAGACCCAAAAGAAATTATAAGTTCTCTTAAAAAAGGTATTTATGCAGTTAATTTTGCAGGTGGACAAGTAGACATTACAAATGGCAAATTTGTTTTCTCAGCCTCTGAGGCATACTTAGTTGAAAATGGAAATATTAAACAACCCCTTAAAGGAGCTACACTTATAGGTAATGGCCCAGATGCCATGTCAAAAATATCTATGATTGGTAATGATTTAGCTTTAGACGATGGAATAGGTACATGCGGGAAAGATGGCCAAGGTGTTCCCGTTGGAGTGGGTCAACCAACTCTATTGATGGGCGGCATAACTATTGGCGGGACAGATACTAATTAATTTCACAACTAATAAGAATTCTCAGTAAAAATTTTATTTACATTTTTATTCCATGTAGTGTTATATTTCTTGATTAGTTTTTCTGCTCCTGTTTCTTTGTTTTGTAAAATACGAAATAAAGGATCTAAAAACTGTCTTTCGTCCATACCTTTATGATCTAAAACATTTCTTCTTTCTAACCCAGAGCTTGAAATTCTTAACATTTCATTTGCAAGATGCTCAATAGAAATTTCTCCAATTTTACCACCTAAAGCTAATTTAGAAGCTGAAAGTCTTCCTCCCTCCAACACGTCTTTACTCATTATAGGCTTAGCTAAATCATAAGCTTCCGCTTGCGATTCATCATCATATAACAGACCTACCCATAGGGCTGGAAGAGCACAAATTATATTCCAAGGACCTCCATCTGCGCCTCTCATCTCAAGATATTGTTTTAACCTAACTTCTGGAAAAGCAACAGTTATATGATCCTCCCAATCTTTCATAGTTGGATATTGACCCTCAAAACCTCTTAGTTTTCCATCCATAAAATCTACAAATGATTGCCCCGAAATATCAATATATTTTCCTTCTCTATAAATAAAATACATTGGCACTTGAAGGATATAATTCAACCAAGATTCGTAACCGAAATTAGGGTCAAATACTATTCCTGGAACACCTGTCCTATCAGAATCAGTATCAGTCCATACCATGGCTCTTGAAGATAAATAGCCACTTGCCTGCCCTTCAATAAAAGGGGAGTTTGCAAACAAAGCTGTTGCAACTGACTGAAGAGCAAGAGATATTTGAAATTTGTGAACCATATCTTGCTCACTAAAATAATCAAGATTAACTTGAATTGTACAAGTTCGAAGCATCATATCAAGCCCAAGATTCCCAACTTTAGGCATATAATTTTTCATGATTTCATATCGGCCTTTGGGCATCCAATTTTGATCAGATCGTGACCACTTTGGATCATAACCTAATCCAATCATAGACAACCCTAACTCACTCATTACATCTTTCATCATCTTTAAATGTAAACCTGTCTCTTTACAGGTTTGATGAAGGTTTTCAAGGGGCTTCCCCGATAATTCTAATTGACCACCAGGTTCTAAAGATATGGAAGCACCTGTGTGATCTCTTAAAGCAATTGTATTATTATTTTCAAGGATTTTTTCCCATTTATTTTTTTCAGCCAGCTTATTAAACAATTCACTAATACCTGATTTACCGAAATAACCAACTCTTTTAAAACTATCTTCATGAAAAACAAACTTTTCATGTTCAGTACCTATCTTCCAGTCTTCTCTTGGTTTTTCTCCTGATACAAACCAATCGATTAGGTCATTTTTTTCTAGTTTTGACATTCAGTCCTCATCTATATTTCAAATAATTATTAAGAAGAAAAATTAGAAAATACAACATAATATTAAAATATTAATTTATAATATATTCTTTCATATCACCATTCATTATATGCCAGAAAACTAAACCACTTATAACTGCCGTTTCAGATCTCAATATCCTTGGCCCTAAGTTTATTGGAACAACAAATTCTTTTGATTTTAGAAAACTTATTTCATTTTGAGAAAATCCTCCTTCAGGTCCCATTAAAATAGCTCCAGATGGATTAAATAAAGCTTGATTGTTAAAAGACCTTTCTTCTTTTTGGTTGCGCTCAGTTTCATCACCATAGAAAATCTTTCTGTTTTTATTCCAAGAACAAATCACATCAGCAAGCTTTTGAATTGGTTTAATTTCAGGTATCGTAATTCTTTCACATTGTTCTGATGCCTCAATAACTATTTCTTGCATCCTTTTTAAATTTATATTTCTTGTTATAGTTCTCTCCGTAATAACTGGCACTAAACAAGAAGCGCCTAACTCTGTTGCTTTTTGAATAATAAAGTCTGTGGAACTTTTCTTTACAGGCGCAAAGACAACCCATATATCTGCTTTTTTTTCAGGATCCTTGATTTTTTGTAAAAGCTTTATTGTCAGGTTTCTTTTTGAATCATTTATTATCTTACCAGTGAATTCTCCATCAACCTCATTAAAAATTGATAATATGTCATTTCTTTTTCTTCTCATAACGTTAGTTAAATAATGCAATTGTTTTGACTGAATTTTTATTTCTTGATGAACCTCTAGCTTGCCATTTACATATAGCCTAATTTTTGCTTTGTATGATAAGTCTTTCATCTTAATGAACCTATATTCTTAAAATTAATTTAGCCAACAATTGTTTTAATCACACTATAATGATATGCCATTATTTATGAATACACCAAAATTTAATAATTCAGATATCATAGAAAACGGATGGTGGAACATTTTACCTAAGAAATTGTTAAAGTGGGTAAGGTTAGGAAGATTTGACAGACCCGTTGGATTTTGGTTACTTTTATTACCTGGTTGGTGGGTGTTGGCCCTTACTGATATAAAGTTTATAAATTGTATAAAACTAATGATCATATTTCTTATAGGAGCTGTAGTTATGAGAGCAGCAGGCTGCACTATAAATGACTTATGGGACAAGGATATTGATAAAAAAATTTCTAGAACAAAAAAAAGACCAATTGCTAATGGAGACATATCAAATCAACAAGCATTTTTTTTCTTAGCTTTTATGCTATTAATTGGTATAATTTGTCTATACCAACTTAATATAAATACGTGGTATGTCGCATTATCTTCCCTCCCCCTAGTTATAATTTACCCCCTAGCAAAAAGATTTACTAAATGGCCTCAAATCATTTTAGGTTTAACATTTAGTTGGTCTGTGCCAACAGCTTGGTCAGCTGCAAATCAAGAATGGACCATTGGTATTTTTATAATGTATTTTGCTACAGTATTTTGGATCATTGGTTATGACACCATATATGGTTGCCAAGACAAAAGTGAAGACGAAGTTTTTGGAATACAAAACTCAGCTGTATCAGCTAAAAACTTTCTAAGTACGTTTGTAGGATGTATGTACTCTTTTACATTTATTTTATTGTTAATAGGTGGATATCTTTTAGAAGCTAGTTTTTTTTGGTTTATAGGTGTAACTTTAATTGGATGTCATTTTGTCAATCAAATCCTAAAATTAAATGACTTAAAGAAGTATGCCCCCCTTAAAATATTTAAATCAAATGTAACAGTTGGTTTGATTTTGTCGATTTCTTCTTTAGGTAATTATATTAATTTCATGCAGTAAAATTATATCTTATATTTTGACCTGAAAAACCCATCTACTAAAATCATATGTGGGAATGTTAATGCAGCTAAACCAATAAATGTCACTTTTAAAATTGCCTCAGGAAAAATATTTAAATTTAAAACATAATAAAGAGCAACTGCTCCACCTAACCAACTTAAAACTGAAAGAGTAATCATTAATGATATGGCTTTACCTTTCTCCATGAAATTAAGCAAAGTAGGAACAACTCTTTTTATGTGATTAAAGCTATGTATCAAGCAAAAATAAATGGCAAATGCAGGTAATGGAGGAAGCAGAGTAATAAATACGATCATAATAATAATTAAACTTATATAATTTCTAGATAATTTCATCTTTTTAAAATTAAAAACAATGAAAGTTAACGCACTTAACCAAAGAATTATCCCTAAATATAAACATGTCCATAATAATGATAATTGATTACCTGATAAGACAGAAAAAAAATAACTAACCTCGAGTTTATTACAAAAAATAATACCTAATACGACTAAACCGCCATGGAAGTAGCCATTTATCAAATAAGTTTTATTTTTTTTCCAATCTAAATCACCACAACCAAAATGGAAAATACTTATAAATAAAAAAAAGATAAGGCTAACTACTGGAAAAAAATACCACATTATGATTACACTAGCTGAAACTAATATATAGGCTCCAAAAAAACATAACTGTAATATAACTCTTTTAGAACAACCTAATGTAATGGAAATTGCACCGTCTAGAGCTCCATGAGGAATGCCCACAAATATAATTAAAAACAATGATACATAATCAATCAAATTTAAAGAAAGATCTAACATCATTAAAATATAATTTTAAAAAAAGATTTAATAAAGGGTATTTTGGGCATTGAAAAAACTATTTTCCAATTGGTTTTAAAATCACAATTACCTGACATAAACCTTGCCATTTCGTCACCATTTATATTTTTTGCTAAATTAGAAAATATAGTTGGGGCTATTTCAGGATATTTATCTATAACTCGAATAAAAATTTTATCTAAAAATAAATCTATTTTGGAATGAATGTTAGTATTAATTTTTTTACCTGAAATCAACTGATCCTTTATTTGTAACACTTGTTTTTGTATAAACGTAAATGCATATCCTGTAGAGGGCCTTACAGCGCCTCCTCTAGTTCCAATATTAAATATTTTTTTTGACATTAAAGATACATCATGCATGGGGATTATTCCTTTTTCATGATTGCTTTTTGTAAACGATTTTAAATTATAATATTTTTTTAAATATTTTAAAATTGCTTTATCGTAAAAATTATTGGACTCCAAGTGTTTTGAAAACATGGTGGATTCCACTAAAGCAGTTTTTTTACTGAATGGAAGAAGATAGATAAAGTGCATACCCTTAGATTGATCGCACCTAAAGTCCATTAAAATAACAGTTTTATCGTCAAATATTTCATCTTTTGAATTAACTACATAACCCTCAAAATGTTGCAATAAAATATTTGATGGCATTTTAGGCGGCCTACTATCAAAAATATAGTCCCCATTTAACTTATAATTTCCATCAAATAACTCTTCGTTATCTTCTAAAATTTTTCTATTAAATAGATTTACTTGTTTATTCTGAAGCTTACTTAGACAAAAATTTAACCATTTTTGCCTTTTAATAACACAATAAGGATGTTTTTTTGAAGATAATATATTCTTTGAATTACTAGTTATTATAGCCCAGTTATTCCAGGAACAATAAGAATTATCGTAAGCTTCTTGATTCTCTTTAAATTTCCAAAATCCCCAGTAATGATCGTTTATAGGTTGATGTTGCTCCTTCAAGAATAAATTAAATTTATATTGTGGTAATAAATTGTTAAACCTAGCTAATGAAAATGCCGCACAACCACCACCAATGATATTTATTTCTTTACTACTCACTTACAATAATCTCTTTTAAAAACCTATGTAGTTCAGGATCATGATTTTTTTTATTTTTGTTTCTAACAAATTCTTCAATTATTTTAAAAAAAGTGACTTTTGCTTTTGTTATATTTGACGTTACTTGCCTTCCATTGTACCAACAATAATTTTTTAATTTTAATTGAATACCTATTTGTCTATATACACCCGATGCAATTGAAATTGCTATTCTAGTTTTCAATGGCAGAAAGATTAACCCTTGAGTTCCACTATAATAATATTTCTCTGCGAGATTTAATAATTTTTTTATACCAAAAGAAACTGTTCTAAATATCTCTGTATTATTATCATTTACACCTTGTATCATGGCATTTGGAGAAATATTATTTATCCATGAACCTGGTATGTAACGTCTTCCCATTTTTGCATCTTCTAAAACATCTCTTGCAATATTAGTAAGTTGCATAGCTATTCCAAGATCAATAGCAAATAAATAAGCTTCTTTATTTTTACATTTAAGAGCATCACACATCATTAGACCAACAGTTCCCGCCACATAATATGAATACTGAATTAACTCTTCTTCTTCTTTAAACAATACAGTGCTTTGATCTAAAATTAACCCATCAATTAGATGCGTTGCTGCTTTTTTGGAATATATATTAAAAAAGCTTGGATATTTTAAATTATAATTATTTTTAAATTTTAATTCTTTATAATTTATAAAATTTGATTTTATTTTTTTTAATGTTTGTAATGACCCTCTTTCACCACTATCAGCAATGTCGTCTAAAACCCTACAAAATTGATATAATTCAGAAGCCCTATCGATATATGCAGAAGGTAAAAATTTACCAGCCCAGTAAAAACTTTTACCATTTTTTTTTAATGTTAATTTAGCATTTGAAATATGTTGATCCATACAAGATCTCACTTATTTGATTAAGCTCTCTACAATTTTTGCAGACGACAATACACCAGGAACGCCTGCACCTGGATGCGCTCCCGCTGCAGCAAAAAATAAATTATTTATATGAGGATCTTTATTATGATACCTAAACCAAGCAGATTGTGAAAAAATAGGTGCTATAGAAAAACCTGCCCCATGTGTTGAACGATAATCATTTTTAAAGTCCAGAGGTGTCATAAAAAAATCGTCACAAATGTTATTTTTAAGATCAGGCAAAATTGTTTTTTCAAGAGCTTCTATTATTCTATTTTGTAATTTTATACCCTCTTTACTCCAATCAACGTGGCCTTGAAGATTTGGAACAGGACATAGTACGTAAAAGCTATCGCAGCCTTTAGGCGCAAAACTTTTATCAGTTGCAGTTGGTCTATGAATATATAAGGAGAAATCTTCACTTAAAACTTTGTTATCAAAAATATCTTTTAACAAACCTTTAAATCTCTTACCTAACCAAATTGAATGATGGGCTATATTGCTATATTGTTTTTTGGTTCCAAAAAATAAAACGAACATTCCCATTGAATAAGAAGTTAATTTTTCTGGTAAAAATTTTTTTCTTTTATTAATATTTTTTGTTTTTAGTATTTCTCTATAGAAAGTAGGTGGGTCTCCATTAAAAATAATATTGTCTGCTGAAAAAAAATCGCCATCCATACTCTCTAATTTCTCTATTTTACCATTTTTTTCAAGAGCACTTTTTATATCTACATTGTATTTAATATCTACTCCAGAACGCTTTAACAATTTAGTTAACTCTGCAACTAACTTACCAGTCCCTCCCATACTAAAATACACTCCCCAATTTCTTTCAAGAAAATGAATTAAGGCATAAATTGAAGTCGTTGAAAATGGATTTCCTCCAACTAATAGTGGGTGAATTGAAAAAGCAGCTCTTAAATTTGGGTTTTTTATATATTTATTAACAAGCTGAGCAACTGTTAGGTAACTTTTTAATTTCAATAAAGCTGGTATTTGTCTTAACATAAAAAAAAATGAACTAAAGGGCTTATCAGCTAATTTAGTAAAGCCTATGTCAAATATAGATTCTGATGCTTTTAATAATTTTTCATAACTATTAGCATCTTCAATGGAAAATTTTCTCATTTCCATTTTTGTCTTTTCAATTGTTTGTGAATAATCAAAAGTTTGACCATCATGGAAGTGAAACCTGTACCAAGGATCTAATGGTTTAAATTCGACATAATCCTCTCTTTTTTCACCAAATAATTCAAAAAGTTCATCAAACAAAAAAGGAGCCGTTATCACTGTTGGTCCAGCATCATGTTTAAATCCATTTTTCTTAAAGACTTGAGCTCTACCCCCCAAAGAATTTAGCTTTTCTAATAGCGTCACTTGGTGGCCAAGAGCTCTTAATCTTAAGGCAGTTGCAATACCTCCAAAGCCACCACCAACTACAATACTCTTAATTTGATTTTGATTTTTTATAATGTGTTTCATTTTTTCTTATTGATACTGAAGTAATTATACTATTACGTTTTTGAAACAAAAAAAAGCCTGCAGAATAAACTGCAGGCTTTTTGTATAAAATTTAATATATTATGCTTCTGATTCAGTAACCGCAACATTCCAAATAATTACACCAAATGCAATTTTGTTAAGAACGTCAGCTAAGTTATAGATAATGTTAAGTGAATTTTCATCAACTCCACCTGCCATATAACCCATAAAATAACCTATTGGGTAAATTGCCCAACCGATTGTAACAATCCATCTCATTGTTGAGAAAGCTGATCTGACAGACTCTGGAGCCTCTTCACTTGCTTTACTAGCTTCACCTGCAAAGATTTCATATAAGATGTATATCCAACCAACCATTCCTATAACAAATCCAAGTGTAGCATTCATATATCCAGCTTCACCTAAATATCCACCAACTAACATTACTAATGAACCTATCATTAACTTCCAAAACACGCCTCCAGCTACAGCTGTACAAGCTCTTAGAATAATATAGAATTCTACCATTAATAACGGAACAGTAATTAACCAGTCAATATATCTGTAAACTGTAGGTGTTTCACCAGTACCCACCCAAACATCTCTCATATAGAAGTAGTGAACAGCTGCTACTAGTGTAACTAGACCAGATACTGTTAGTGAAGTTTTCCATTTTGCTGAAACTCTTTGTGTTTCCATAAAGAAAAAAGCAGTTGAGGCAACAAGCGCCATAGAAATTAACCAGAAACTAATTCCAACAAAATCATCTGACTTTAAATTTGCACTATCTGCAGCATTAGCCAGAAATGGTAATGACGAAATAAAAGCTGCCGGTACGGCATATTTTAAAATTTTATTAAAAGACATTTATAAACTCCCCTTATATTGTCATATTTACTAGCCACTGCTAGATATTTACACTAATAGTTAGTGCGTTAATCACGACAATAAAAAAGAAATTGTGGTTAATCAACAAATAAAAGTATATTTAATGTATTTTTTTTTCACTTAATATGCTAAGGTATTGTTTTTAAACAATTTATTTAATGATAACAATTATCATTTTTATGTTTTAGGAAGGTATTTTAAATGGATACGGTATTATTTGGTGGCTTAGGGTTTCTACTTTTGTGTGGAATTTGTTTTCTTACAATACGATTTATAGACAGATCTTCTTTAAAAGATAGAAATAAAAGATTATTGAACTATGTCGTTTTGGGAACTTTAATTATTGCAACCATATTAATTTTTAGATGGCATAGCGGAACATATCTAATAAGCAATTAAGTCTAATAGAACTAAATAACTAAATCACCTTTACTCTTAACATCAATAATTTCCCAATTAGGGCTTTGAGGTTTAAGGGCTATTTTTTTTAAATTCTCATGCAACTTAAATCGATATTGTTTATTATCTATCACTTCCATTAACCATTGTGTTAAACTTTGTTTTTTGTTTTCTAAAATACTCATTGTTAATAATAATGCTTCATATTCGTTAACGTTATCTAGTTTATTATGGACACCATGTATTGCTGACAACCTCTTAGGAGCTCCATTAAAGGGAAGAACTCCAGCTAGTGATACATACCCGTATATATCATCTGAATATTCAAAATCTCTTAACTTCACACTACCCTGTTTCAGTTTAACAAAATGATAAGCTATGCCAACCGCCTCTGTTAAATGCATTATGTTCAACTGCTCTTCTTTAAGCCAAAGAACGTTTAGATCAACAATTGTGCCATTGCTTGGCCATTGTGTTGCTGGCAGTGAACCATAAGCCGAAATTGATGCTGCATATACAACTTCTGAGTTGTATAACTTTGCTGGAGTGACGCAAATATCCTGATCTAGTGAAAATTTTCTTTTCAACTGATAGGGCGATCTATTGGAGCCAACTGATAATATTGGAATTCTATTTTCTAGGTTAAAACAAATATCTCTTACAAATTTACCTTTATAAAATGAAAAAGGATAATTAGGAGCAAAATATGGGTAATTTATTGCTCTTTTATAAGGTGAGAATTTAGGAAATAATTCCTCATTATATATTTGATTATAATCTTTCATTATAAATTATACTAACTATAATCCAACTTTTTCATCATAACCTAGCGCTATATTCATACACTGAACAGCCGCTCCAGACGCTCCTTTGCCTAAATTGTCTAATCTAGAACAAATTACGATTTGTTGATTAATATTATTTCCAAATATATTAATGTCTAACAAATTAGTATTGACAAGATTATCAGGCCTAAAATGACCTCTGCTATTAAGACCCTCGTCTTTTTTTAAAACATTTATAAATTGGGCTTCAAGATAGAATTCTTCCATCACTGCTTGAATTGTTTCAGTATCAATTACAGAGGTGAAGCTATTAAAATGAATTGGAACATATACAATCATTCCTTGAATAAAGTCACCCACAGACGGCATAAATATTGGGTTATACTTTAAATCATTATGGTATTTTATTTCTGGCAAATGCTTATGATTAAGTTTAAGAGAATAATTGAAAAAAGGCGCATGATCCTTCTCATTAAAATAAGCTATAAGATCTTTTCCACCACCAGAGTAGCCACTGATTGCGTTAATTACTAATGGTTGACTAGGCAATATTAATTTATTTTCTAACAAAGGCTTTAATATTACGTTTGCTCCAGTTGCATAACATCCTGGGACAGCTATTCTTTTTGACCCAATAATTTTATTCTTAAACATAGGACCGAGCTCAGGAAGCCCATATGACCAACTTGAATTCGTACGATGGGCTGTTGAAGCGTCAATAATTATTGGAGATCTTGATCCAAGATCATCAGCTATTTTAGTGGTTTCAATTGATCCTTCATCAGGCAAACATAAAAATGTAACATCTGACTTTTCCAACATCTCTTTTTTATATAATAGATCTTTCCTTTTAGATTGCTCTAAAGGTAAAATATTTATATTTGGATGTTGGGCCAATCTTTCACGAACCTGAAGGCCTGTGGTACCTACTTCTCCATCAATAAAAACATTTTTTTTCATTTTAACCTTTTTTATTACTCATATTGATTGCAACAAGTTTAACAGTATATTAATAAATCAAGTATGTCTTTTTAACACTTTTCTTTTTTATTGGGAACTATATATGTCTGCAAATAAACTCGACGACAAAGATGTTATGAATATTTTAATAGATACGGCTTTATCTAGTGGTGCATCGGCTGCTGACTGTGTTTTATCAAGAAGTCGAGGGGTATCATTAACTCGAAGATTAGGCAAAGATGAAACTATAGAAAGATATGAGGATTTTGATACTGGTTTAAGGGTATTTGTTGGAAATAAAATTGCTTCTGTGTCAACAAATGAAAATTCTGAAACTGCGATTAAAGATGTAGCTAGAAGAGCTGTCGATATGGCAAAAATTGCTCCACAAGATGATTTCAGCCTAATAGCATCACAAGAAATACTTGAAGAATTTCCTATAAATGAAGCTCTCTCAGTCGATAGTTATGATAAGGTTGAGCCAAACATAGATATTATTAGAGATAGGGCTAAGGAAGTTGAAGACACAGCTTTAAGTGTTAAAGGCATAACTAACAGTGATGGAGCAGATGCTTCTTGGGGAGAAGGAGAAACTCTTTTAATGACTTCCAATGGTTTTTTTGGACGCTCTAAAAAATCAAACCATAGTGTTTCAGTCGTTGTTATTGCCGAGAAAAATGGTAAAATGGAAAGAGATTATGATTACTCCTCAAAGGTTTTTGGAGAAGATTTAAAGACCTCAAAACAAATCGGTCTTGAAGCAGCAAATAAAACACTTGCTAGAATGGGAGCCACAAAACCAGTAACTGGAAAATACCCAGTAATATTTGATCCAAGAGTATCTAGATCAATTGCTAGCCATTTTGCTTCTGCAATAAATGGATCAGCTATAGCACGTAAAACTAGTTTTTTAAAAGATATGCTTAATAAAAAAGTTGCTAATACTTCTATCAATATAGTTGATGATCCTTTTTTGGAACGAGGTCTTGGCTCAAGGTTATTTGATGCAGAAGGTTTAGGCTCTAGAAAATATACATTAATTAAAGATGGCGTTTTGCAACAATGGTTATTAGATCTATCGTCTGCAAAACAATTAAACTTAAAACCATTTGGTAATGCCAAAAGAGGGATAAGTGGACCACCATCCCCAGGAACAAGTAACTTTATGATTTTACCAGGAAAGATAACCCCTGAAAACTTGATTAAAGGTGTCAGTAACGGCTTTTATGTTACAGATATGATAGGTAGTAGTGTTTCTATGATTACTGGCGATTATAGTCGTGGAGCTAGTGGGTTTTGGATAAAAAATGGAAAATTATCAATGCCGATAACTGAAGCCACTATTGCAGGTAATCTTAAAGAAATGTTTATGACACTTCAGCCTGCAAACGACTTAGACTTTTCGCATTCTATGAATAGCCCAACCCTATTGATTGAAGGGATGACTATTGCAGGAAATAGTTAATTGAAAAAACAAGTTGATGATAATAGTTTCAATAGATTTTCTGCATGGTTTGATATGCTTATCAAAGATCATGGGTTCTTAAGGCTTTGTTATAATAATTTTCATAAAGTTAATCACAATATTTATAGAAGTAATATGCCCACTCCTATGAGAATTAAAAAATATAGTGAAATTGGTATAAAAACTATAGTTAATTTAAGAGGGGTAAGGAAAGACGGTGGTTGGTTATTAGAAAACGAGGCATGTAAAAAATATAATATTAGGTTAGTTGATTTTAGAGCCAGGTCTAGAGCAGCTCCTGAAAAAGAAATGATTTTTAATGCAGAAAAATTGTTTAATGAAATAGAATACCCTGCTCTTATACATTGCAAATCAGGTGCTGATAGAGCTGGCATTATGTGTGCTCTTTACATGTTAATTTATGAAAAAGAAAAGCCTGAAATTGCTAATAAGCAACTATCATGGAAATATTTACACGTAAAATGGGCAAAGCCTGGAGTTTTAGATTCATTTGTCAAAGAATATGGAGTTGAATATAAAAAATCTAAACAAAAGTTTATGGATTGGGTTAAAAAAAAATACGATCCAATAATGTTGGAGAAAAACTTTAGATCCATATGGTGGGTCAATAGACTGGTTGATGATATTCTTAAAAGAGAATGATAAACTAAACATTATTAATGTTAAGCTTATAGAGCTTTCTATATAAGCTTGACTTCTTTACTAGGTCTTGATGCTTACCAAGCTCCACTATCTTGCCTTTATTAAATAATATTATTTGATCAAAGTTTACGATGTTAGATAATTTATGGGCTACTGTAATAGTTGTTTTATTTTTAGTAAGTTTTTCTAAAGCTTTATTTACTTCATCCTCGGTTTTAGTATCCAGAGCACTTGTAGCCTCATCTAATAATAGTATAGGCGCGTCTTTTAAAATTGCTCTTGCAATAGATATACGTTGTCTTTGTCCTCCAGAGAGATTTTTTCCTCCTTCGCCTAAAAGAGTATTATAACTATCGGGTGTAGTCTTAATAAATTCATGTATGCCTGCATTTTTTGCAGCTTTAATTATATCATCATCATTAGCGTCTAAATTTCCAAATCTTATATTTTCTAAAAAAGTTTTATTGTAAATGACTGTATCTTGACTCACTAATGCAACATTATCTCTGAGAGAGTTTAAGTTTATATTTTTTAAACTTTGTTGATTTATAAAAATTTCACCTGATAGCGGATCATAAAATCTAGATATTAAATTAATAATCGATGACTTACCTGCGCCACTCTGGCCAACTAAAGCAACTTTAGTACCCGCTTCAATAAAGAAGTTAATATTATCCAAAGCTTTTATTTTATTTGTGTAAGAAAAATTAACGTTTTTAAATGTAATATTTGGAGGGCTTTTTTTATTTAGTTTTAATTTAACTGCTGAATGTGAATTAGATACTTTTGAAGCAACATTTAACTGACTATATATTCGAGTTAATGCTGATAAAGCTTCTTGTAACACAGTATTAAATGTACCTAAAGCTCTGGCAGGTTGTGCTATCATGAGAAGAGCAGTGACATAACCAACAACACTTCCAGGAGACAACTCCCCCATTGATACCCTATAACTGGCTAAGCCAATAACACAAGCGGCTGCCACACCACCGAGAACTTCTAAAATAGGTAAAACCTTTGCTCTTCCAATCACGAGATTGAACATTTTGTTAAAGAGTACGTTTAATACATTCTCTGATCTTTTTATCTCCATTTTTTCTAAATTATACGACTTAACCATTCTTATTCCCTGTAACATTTCAGTCAGAGTTGAGGTAACTGTTTCCATCTGTTCTTGCAGTGTCGTTGCTATAATTTTTTGTTTTTTTCCTATTTTAAATATGGGATTTAAAGCAATTGGATATATTACAAAAACTAAAATAGATAACAACCAATCCAACCATATTAAATAAGACATTAATGCAATAATTGTTAAGGTATCTCTAATTAAATTATTAATGCTTCTTTCAAACCCATCCTTGATCAAAACCACATCATTCATTATTCTTGAAACATGATTACCAGATGAAAGTTTATTTAACTCTAAAAGGTCAGCGCTTATTATATGTTTAGTAAGATTTTTCTGAATATCTACAGAAATTGATAATGATATTTTTGATACTTGTTTAATTTGAAAAAACATGGCTACACCTCTAATAATTGCAACCAAAGCAATAACAAGAGGTAATGTTATCCAATCATTATTTCCACTGTCTAATAAACCATCAAAAACAAGCTGTATTAAATATGGATAAATAGATGCCGTGATAGCAACTAAAACCAATAATAAAAAAGCGAAGAATATGTCAAAAGTATACTTAAAGACAAAATCAAACCAAAAACTTTTAATTACATTTTTATTTATATTTGTAATTATTTAACTTTCTCCCGCCTCAATCAGCCATAATAAAATACGATATTAACTTATTATATTAATAAAGTGTATAGATAGTTATTTTGTTTTATGTAATTTTAATTTAAATTCACCTTTAAATATATTAGTAACTTTTGGATTAGAAGATGAGTGTGATAAAATATTTTAGCAAAACTAAATTTGGCCAGAAGTTCATAGGTTTTGTGTTTTATTCACTTACTAGTTTTGTACATCGCTCTATAAGATGGAAATATCTAATAGAGAGTGAAAAATCTAATATATTTAATAATAATCAAAAAATGATTTTTTGCTGTTGGCATAATAGATTATTTTTAGGACCTCATATTTTACCAAGAAACAGAAAAATTAATGCCCTTCAATCCAGTCATTCTGACGGCATGATCACCTCAACAGCTTTTAAATTTCTTGGGATGAACGTTATTTTAGGATCATCTAATAGGGGCGGAATGCAAGCATTCAGACAAATGGTTAAATGCATACAATTAGGCGAAAGTGTTGCTATTACTCCTGATGGCCCTAAAGGTCCTAAAGAAAAAGTAAAAGATGGAATAATAAAATTAGCTCAAATAACAAATTCACCCATAATCCCACTTGTTTGGTCTACTAAAAAATTTAAAATAATAAATTCATGGGATAATTTTGTTATACCTATGCCATTTTCAAAAGGGGTATATAGTTTTGGAAAACCCATTTACATTAAAAAAAAGATTAACGAAAATGAATTAGCGATGAGCAAACAAAAACTTGAACTTGAACTTAAACGTCTTACAAAGTTGGTTAATCAAGAATTAAGTTAAAATTATTTAGGCTTTAAAAGAGAAATACATGTCACTTACCATCTACAATTCAATATGGGGATTTGTTAAGTTAATATTAGAACCCTATTTAAAAAGACGTGTTAAAAAAGGTAAAGAAGACGTTCACAGGATTAATGAAAGATATGGGATTTCAAATAAAATTAGACCCAAAGGGACTCTGATATGGTTACATGGAACCAGTGTAGGAGAGTCAGTTGCTGCATTAGCATTAGCAAACTCAATGAAAAAAAATGGTTTTGGTGAAAATAATAATGAGTTTTTTTTATTAACAACTAACACTTTATCAGCTGCAAAACTAATCAAAGATAAAATCAAAAAAGGTCTGCCTGCTATTCACCAGTATCACCCTTATGATCATCCGGAATTTGTTTCTAAATTCCTAAAACACTGGAAACCTAGTATGGCAGTCTTTTTGGAATCTGATTTTTGGCCTAATTTAATATACTTAACGTCAAACACAAAAATTCCTACTATTCTAGCATCCTCTCAAATGTCTGACAAATCGGCACGTTTTTGGACAGGGTTAGGGTATTTTTTAGCAAGAAAAGTTTTTGGCAAAGTGGATCATGTTCTAGCTGTTGACCCAAAGCAAGAAGCTCTTTTTAAAAAACTAGGCGCGAAGAACGTAAGAAGCCTTACAAGCTTGAAATCAATTGCAGATAAACCGCCCATAAACAAAAATTATATTTTTAATTTGAAAAAGGATCTATCAAAAAAGAAAATATTACTTGCGTCATCCACCCATCCTGGTGAAGAGGAATTAATGATTAAGTTAGCAGATTTTTTAAGAAAAAATGCTAAAGATGACGTATTAATTATAATTGCCCCCCGTCATATTAAGAGAAGTTTATCTATTCAAAATAGAATCAAAGCTGCAGGTTTTGATATAAAGTCTAGAAGTAAAGGAGAGTTTCCATCTAAAAATGATGTTTTCTATCTTGCTGATACGATGGGTGAAATGGGCTCTTTAATTGAAATAGCAGATCTTGTTTATGTCGCAGGTTCTATGGTTCCTGCTGGAGGCCATAGTCCATCTGAAGCATCACAATTTGGTAAAGCAGTGATAATGGGACCTCACACAGAAAAATGTAATGCGCAAATCAAGGATCTTGTATGGTCAGGTGGTGCTATCCAGATTGAAAAGAATATCAACATGAATAAAAATTTTACTGATAGTATCTTTGAACTATTAAGTAATCCAGAACGTATTGAGGATATGGGCAAAAACAGCCTAATTGCCTCCGGTTATGCTCAACAACGCGCGGATGAAGCAAGCGTATATTTATTAAAATTACTTCATAAAAATGATAAAAAAAAGCTCTTGTATAATGATTAATACACCAGAATTTTGGTATAAAAAAGATGTAATTTCTAGATTCAAAACCCTTTTATTGATTCCTTTTTCTATTATCTGGATCCTACTTTCGTTAATTAAGAAAAATTTTGCAAAAAGATATAAATCTCATCTAAAAGTAATTTGTATAGGTAACTTAAGTATTGGTGGAACAGGAAAAACACCCTTTTCAATACAAACATATAAAATATTAGAAATCCTGGGTTATAAACCTGTATTTTTAACGAGAGGGTACAGAGGTCTTACAAAGGGTCCAATCCTAGTAAATAAGTCACATAACCACAAAGATGTAGGAGATGAAGCCTTATTGTTAAGCAAAGTAGGCACAACAATTGTATCATCAAACAGATGTATAGGAGCTAAATATATTGAAAACCTAAAAAAGAACTATGATATGATCATAATGGATGACGGACTTCAGAACTATCAATTAGAACAAGATATCAAATTACTATTAATAGATAAAAAATTATTATTTGGGAATGGATATTGTATACCTGCAGGCCCATTAAGACAGACAATTACTCAAGGTTTAAAGAAAATTGATGCAATAATTTTTACAGGTGATGGCGATATCAAAGATATAAATCTCAATTTTATTAATAACATTCAAAATTTTGATACTAAATTAGAAATAAAAAACAACTTTAAAACAAAACAAAATAATTTTTTAGCATTTTGTGCATTAGGTAACCCTATAAAGTTTTTTAATACACTTAAAAAAAATAATTTTAATATTGTATTAACCAAATCTTTTCCAGACCACTATGAATATAAAAACAAAGATATAAACACATTAAGAGAGGATGCTGATAATAGAAACTTAAAACTAATTACGACTGAAAAAGACTATGTTAAGATTGATGATAAAGAAAATGAAATAAGCGTTCTACCAATTGAAATTAATTTTAGTGAGGCTGATGGTAATAAATTTAAATCATTTTTAAAGGAAAAAATAAATGACTGACCCCATCAGTTTTAAACTTAAAAAACACTTTGATAGATATATTCATGATCCCATTGCAGCGCTGATTGCTATTCCTTTATTTTTAATACTTAAAATTTTACCTTATAAATTATCTTCCTATCTATGTGGTACTTTAATGTATCTAATTGCACCGTTCACCTCATATAATAACCGTGTGAAAAGACATATGTGCATAGCCTTTCCTAAAAAATCATCTAAAGAAATTAACAAACTGGTATTTAGACATTGGTTTATGCTCGGCCAAACAATTGGTGAAATGCCTCATATAAACAAAATGATAAAATTAGGAGTTTTAGAAACAGATGGCTTAGAAAAAATTAAAACTGGCCCTGCTATTTTAGTAGGAGCACATATGGGCAATTGGGAATTTTTACTAAGAGTTGGAGATCTAGCTGGAAGAAGAGCTGGTTATGTATTTAGACCAATTAATAATTGGATATTAAATAAAATACAAATTCATAGAAATAAAGACGCTAATGCAGATTTTTATAGGAAAGGACGTCTTGCTGCAATTGGAATGGCTAGCAAAATCAAAGCTGGAGAAATTGTAGGCTTAACTGGCGATCAATTACTAAGAGAAGGTATTAATGTTTCCTTTTTTGGCGTAGAAACTCCTACTCCACAAGCCGCCGCAATCATGGCTTTGAAATGGAACACTCCAATTTATATGGTAAGAATCGAGCGATTTAATGGAATTAGGTTTAAAATGACGGTAGAGGATAAACTAAATATTCCTACGAATTTAGACAAAGAAAAAGCAACATATGAAATTACAAGATTAATTTCTTCTCGAATAGAAGAATGGATTATAGATAAGCCAGAACAATGGCTATGGGCGCATAGGCGTTGGGGGAAATAACTCAAAAGAGACTAGAAATTACAAGTCTAATTGTCCTGATCTTATTTGATCAGAAAACTTTATCCTAACTCTAGCATTTTTAGGTGCTTCACTACTGAGCTTAATTGGTTTTCCTTCGTTATCCATTACTAGAGAAAATCCTCGCTCTAAAACCCTATTAAAGCTTGAAGCCTCTAAAAGCTGATTAAGAGAATTTAATTTAGCCTCTTTTTTTGAAACAATATTTTCTAAATAATTTATGAATTTTGTTTCCAGAAGCTTTACTTTAGCGTCTAAGTTGTTAATCAAAATTTTTGGAGGAGTAAGTCTTTGAGCATATTGGTTAACTCTATTTATGTTTTCAACAAATATTGCGTTAAATAAACTTTCTATATCTTTATAAATAAAATCTAGCTTTTGATTTTTATTATCAAAGATTTGATCAGGTTTTCCTAGAAGTTTTATTAAACTATTTAACTGATCTTTGTTGTTTTTAATTTTATTTGTATATGAGGTATTTAGTCTTAGCTTTAGTTCATTGATTCTCGCAAGTAATTCATCTCTTACTGGCACTGATTTTTCTGCCGCTCCTGTAGGTGTCGGAGCTCTCAAATCGGATACAAAATCTATTAACGTAGTGTCTGTCTCATGTCCTACAGCTGAGATGACAGGAATAGAACTATTAAACACTGATCTAACTACAATCTCCTCATTGAAAGACCACAGGTCTTCAAGGCTGCCGCCTCCTCTTGCCACAATAAGTAAGTCTGGTTTTTTAATATTTGTTTTATCAGTGAGTTCATTGAATTTGTCGATAGCATTGGCAATTTGTTTTGCTGATCCATCACCCTGGACGGCAACAGGCCACAAATAAACATGAGAGGGGAACCTATCTGATAATCTGTGTAAAATATCTCTTATTACAGCCCCTGAAGGACTGGTTATTACACCTATTCTTGCTGGCAGATAAGGAATTGGTTTTTTATATTCTTGTTTAAACAAGCCTTCAGCAAGAAGTTTCTTTCTTCTATCTTCAAGCATTTTAAGGAGAGCACCTTCGCCTGCAATTTCCATATTATCTACAATAATTTGATATTTTGACTGTCCTGCAAAAGTCGTAATCTTACCAGTGCATATTACTTCAATACCTTCTTCGGGCCTGATCGACAGCCTAGGCATCGTGTACTTCCATATGATGGCAGCAATTGTTCCTTCTGTATCTTTAAGTGTGAAATAAACATGACCAGAACTTGGAAATGAAGGTCGTGAAATTTCACCTCTAATCCGTATATAACTAAAATTAGTTTCAACTAATTTTTTAATTACATGAGAAAATTCACCAACAGAATAAACTGGATTATTTGAATTATTTTCCATTAAAAATCATTAAAATTTATATTTGTCATAAATTGATACTATGGCATATTGTAAAAAATCTAAAGCATTTTGGAGTATATAATTTTATGAATATTTTAGTAGTTGGTGGCGGTGGCAGAGAACATGCGATAGCTCATTACTTATCTAAATCTCCATTAACAAAAAATCTTATTGTGGCACCTGGAAACCCAGGTATTAAAAAATTTGCAGAATGTTATCCCATATCAGTGGATGATATAGAAGGACAATGCAAACTGGCTAAAGATAACAATATAGACCTCGTTTTTATTGGACCCGAAATACCTCTAGTTCTCGGATTAAAAGATAAGTTGTCTGAAATAGGAATTAAAGCTTTTGGTCCATCTGCTAAAGCAGCTCAATTAGAAGGATCCAAAACCTTTTCTAGAAATTTCTGTAAAAGGAATAATATTCCACAACCTGATTTTATATATTGTAATGATATAAAAACTGCAAAAGACCAAATAGAGCTATTGAATGGATACTGTGTTGTAAAAGCAGATGGTCTTGCTGCAGGCAAAGGAGTTGTTGTTTGTGATACAGTAGAAGAGGCTATATACGCATCTACTCAAATGTTAGAAAATAATAAGTTTGGAGATGCTGGTAAATCTATTTTAATTGAAGAAAGAATAACAGGTATTGAGGCAAGTATATTTGCAGTATCTGACGGGGATACTGCAATAATCTTAGGTACAGCTCAAGATCATAAAAGAGCATATGATAATGATCAAGGGCCGAATACGGGAGGAATGGGCGCTATATCTCCCGCGCCTGCACTGAATGACAGTTTAAATCAAGAGATTTTTAATAAAATTATAATCCCAACCATTAATGGAATGAAGTCAGATGGCATTGTTTATGAAGGAATTTTATACGCAGGCATAATGCTTACCAAAGATGGACCTAAAGTCATTGAGTTTAATTGTAGGTTTGGAGACCCTGAAACTCAAGTTGTTCTTCCTAGACTAGAAACAGATTTAGTCGAGATTGTTAAAAATACAGTCGACAAAAAACTCAACGGCATGAAAATTGATCTGTTTGACAATACTGCAATTACAGTTGTACTAGCCAGCCAAGGTTATCCAGGAGATTTTAAAAAAGGTAGTGAACTACCGCTACTCAATAAATATGATCAAGAGACAAATATATCAATCTTTCATTCTGGAACCTCTGAAAATAATGAAAAAAAACTCATATCTAATGGTGGTAGAGTTTTATCAGTTACTGCTATTGGGCAAAACGTAAAAGAATGTAGAGATAAAGCTTATAAAACCATTGAAGATATAAATTGGGAAAAAGGTTTTTACAGAAAGGATATTGGTAAACTTTAGTTAGATCTTAACTTACTAAAAAAATCTTTCAATAACAGTTCCGATTCATCTTGTAAAAAACCAGAATAAATTTCTATAGACCCATTAGCTTCATCTTTTTTAAGAACTTGAGGGCCATTTTCTATGGCACCTCCTTTTTTATCCTCTGCACCAAAATATAATCTTCTTATTCTAGTTTGTTTTATAATACCTGCGCACATTATACATGGCTCTAACGTTACCCAAAGATCGTAAGTATTTAAAAATCTATTTCCAGTGATGTGAAGGACTTTTTCAATTACTAATTTTTCAGCATGACAAGTTGAGTTATTATTAAGTTCTACTAAATTATGTGCTTTTGCAATTACCTCTCCCTTATCGTCAATTATTACAGCACCAACTGGAACCTCTTGTTTATTTTTAGCTTTCATAGCTTCTTCTATAGCAATTCTCATATAATCAATTTGATAAGACATTAATTTAACCCTTAATCCTTAGAAATATTGCTAATAATTATTAAAAGCTATAATACAAAACTATGAAAACATCTTTTAAAAAAAATAATTCTGAATTTTCTGAACAAAATAAAGAAAATCCAATGCCAGAAAATTTAAGGACCAATTCGGAAAGAATAGCCAAGGTAATTGCTAGAGCTGGACTTTGTTCTAGAAGAGAGGCTGAACGATGGATTGTAAATGGACAAGTTAAACTTAATAACAGAGTTTTAACTGAATGTGGAGTTAATGTAACTTCAAAAGATATCATTGAAGTAAATGGTCAGCCCTTACCATCTCAGACCATTACAAAATTATGGCTGTATCACAAACAAAGAGGGCATTTAGTTACTAATCATGATCCTGAAGGTAGATTAACAATCTTTGAAGATCTAAAAAGTAAAATAGACACGCGACTAATTTCAGTGGGTCGTTTAGACATGGACTCAGAAGGACTTTTATTACTTACTAATGATGGTGACTTGGCAAGAAAGCTAGAGTTACCCTTAACTGGTTGGTTGCGTAAATACAGAGTTAGAGTTCACGGTTATGTGTTGGCAAAAGATTTAGAGCCTCTGAAAAATGGGATAACAGTTGACGGGATTAAATACGGCAGAATAGATGCCACATTAGATAGACAGCAAGGAAGTAACGCCTGGCTTACTTTAAGTTTTCGAGAAGGTAAAAATAGAGAAGTAAGAAAGGTTATGAACTATCTTGGCTATAATGTTAACCGTCTAATAAGAATTTCTTTTGGCCCTTTTAATCTTAAAAATTTGTCTGCTGGTGAACTAGAAGAAATAAAAAGTAGAGTGTTGAACGACCAATTAGGGTTATCAAAACTAAAAAAAATAAAACAAAAAAAAATATAAAAGACTATGAGAATAATAAGTGGAAAATTTAGAGGGTTAAAACTTTACCCCCCACTTGACTCAAATACTAGACCTACATCTGATAGGTTAAAAGAATCTCTATTTTCAATCTTAGAATCTCATAAATACAATCTGAATTTAAGCACATCTAAAGTTCTTGATATTTGTAGTGGAACTGGAGCACTAGGAATTGAGGCAATATCAAGAGGTACTGAACTTGTATATTTAATTGAAAAAGACCCAAAGGCAATTCACGTAATTGAAAAAAATATTTCAAAATTAAAGATAAAAAATCAAAATAAAATTCAAATTAATTTAATAAAGGATGATGCAGTAAAGGCACTTAAGAAAATAAGCACTATATTTAATATAATTTTTATAGATCCTCCTTATAATACATCGATTATTGAAGAGTGTTTAATTGGCTTAAAAGAATTAAACTTAATTAATAATGACAGCTATATTTTTGCTGAAAGTAGTAAAAAAGAAAGTTTTCAAGTAGAAGGATATGAAGTATTTGATACTAAAGCATACGGTAAATCTAAATTAACGATCTTAAGATTAATTAGATCAGGCTCTATTGAATAACTTTTCAATATCTTTTAATGAAAGACTTATAGAAGTAGGCCTACCATGATTACATTGACCTGAATTAGGAGTTATTTCCATTTCTCTTAGTAAATTATTCATTTCAGTTTCATTTAAAACTCGTCCTGACCGAACAGACCTGTGGCAAGCAATATTTCCTAATATCAAGTCAACTTTGGCAAGATAGGACGATGGTAGACCAGCTGAGGATAAATCATCCCCTAAATCAATAATAATTTGTTTTATATCTGCGTGCCCAATTAGCGCCGGAATTTCTCTAACTATAACCATACCTGCACCGAAAGGTTCAATAACAAAACCTATTTCTGATAATAAATCTATATTTTCTATGATTAAAGCTAATGGTATTGGCTGAAGATGTATTACTTCTGGAAGTAATAAAATTTGCTTTTCAATAGATTTATTTACTCGTGCAGACTTCATTTTTTCTAATACCAACCTCTCATGAGCTGCATGCTGATCTACTATCACAATACCATTTGAATTTCTTGAAATTATATAGTTTTTATTGAATTGCGCGAGAGCAACGCCCAAAGGAAAGTCATCTTGTTGATCATTTGGCGCTGTTGGATTTTCTTCATTGATACTTTTGATAGATTTTATTGATGGAGAAAGTTTATTATTTTCAAAGAATGTTTGAGTTTCATTAACATAGTTTTCTATGTTTATGTTTTTGTATGGCTCAAACCGAGTTATTGCCTCTTTGGAAATATCACCTGTAGTTCGACTAAAGCTAGCATTTAATTCACGGCTAATTGATCCAACTAATAAACTTCTTATCAAAGCATTATCTTGAAATCTAACCTCTGTTTTACCTGGATGAACATTTACATCTATAAACTCACTGGGAACCTCTATAAATAGACAGAAAAGAGGAAATCTACCTTTTGGAAGTGTATCACGGTAAGCAGCTCTTATCGCACCTGATAAATTTCTATCTTGAATACACCTCCCGTTTACAAATAAATATTGCTGATTATGATTTGATTTGTTCATAGTGGGCAGACTAATTAAACCATGTATCTTTGCGAATTTTTCTTCTTTAATAGGTTTGACATTATTTATTTTTATAGCTTCCTCTGTAAAATTCTGACCCATAACATTTGTTATTCTATTCAAAAATAAATCATCGGAATTGAGTTCTGGTTTAATATTTAATAATTCTCTACCATTTGCTTGAAATTTAAAGCCAATCTTTGGATTTGCCAAAGCTTGCTTTAATATCATTTGATTACAATAACCGCTTTCAACTTGAGAAGATTTCAAAAATTTCAATCGAGCAGGTGTTGCATAAAAAAGTTTTTTTACAGATATAATAGTCCCTGATTGTCTAGAAGAAGGATAAATTTCTTTAACAGTACCTGCAATTACATCTAAAGACCAAGCCTCATCAGATTTTATAGATCTTGTTTGAATATTTAGCTCACTTACTGCAGCAATTGAAGGAAGAGCCTCTCCCCTAAAACCTAGATAATCTATCTTGATTAGATCATTTTTAGGTAACTTTGATGTGGCATGTCTTTCAACTGCCAAAGGGACATATTTTTTTTCTATTCCAATTCCATTGTCAGATACTGATATTAAATTTTTACCACCATCTTCAATTAAAATGTTTATTTGAGTTGATTTAGCGTCAATGGCATTTTCAATTAACTCTTTAAGTGCCGATGACGGTCTTTCAACAACTTCACCCGCCGCAATTTGATTAATAAGGTTATCCGGAAGTTTTCTGATTTCCATTTAAAGTCTTTATCATTTAATAACTATTGGTTTTCCAGAATTTATATCAAGAGCCGGAGTAGGGCTTGAATTTGGTTTTTCTCCTGATAACTTATTGTTTCTAAGTCTTAATGCTTCTTTTTTCCCATTCAAAACCGTTCCAGTCTTAGGAACATTACCAAACAAAATATCAATTCCCCTTCTTTCACTTAAGGAAACACCTAATGTTTCTTCATCAACAATTTTTCTAATATCTTTTGGAATGTCTTTTGAAATAAATAACTCTTTAAAACTTGAGATATTATTTGTATCATTAATTTTTATCTTTTCACTTAAACTAAAATTTTCTTTCACTAATGCGTTTTTATTTTTAAAAACTTCAGGGTCAATATTATATCCAGGTGGCACTAAAAGAGAGGGTGTGGTTGAAACTAAAAATTCATCTGGTATTACTTTTTCTTTTCCAACAGCTTTTCTAAAATCAGAACAACTTGAAATTGACATTATTAAAGGCAAAAAACAAAATGACATTTTAAAAAATTTACTTTTCATAATAAGAACTCTCAGAAGTAAAAAATTGATTAAAGAGAAATAAACCTGCACCAATGAATATTACTGTATCAGCAAGATTGAACGCTGGCCAGTGTAAATCTTCAATATAAAAGTCAATAAAGTCAACAACTTTACCATAGATTATTCGGTCAATAGCGTTACCTATTGCTCCACTAGCTATCAATATGAAGCCAAGAGATGAATATCTAGGTAACTTAAAAGAAGAGAGTATTAACCAAACACTGACCGAAAGCGCAAAAATTGTTAGCCCATACCTACCAATTTGTCCTAAATCTTGTAAAAACCCAAACGAGATTCCACTATTCCAAACTGGTGTAAACGATAAAAATGATGTTAATTTAATTGAATTATATTCAATAAATAAGTTTTCTATTGCCCATGATTTTGTAAGATAATCTAACGCAACAAATATAATTAAAATTAATGTTAGATTAAATATTCCAAAGTTTTTTTTCATTAAATTAACGCTTAACCACAATCGAACATCTGTTGCAAATTTCAACTTCATCTTTCACTTCTTTAACAACTTTCCAACATCTCAAACATTTTCCACCAGAAGCAAGTTCAACTTCTACATTCATAGAGTTGTTTTCTAATTGATTATTCAAATTTACTTCTACATCAGAACAGATAAAAAGTTCAGGTAAGTCAATGTCTTTTAGTTTTTCATGTACATTTTCATTAGCGCCGATAATTACCTTTGCCTGTAAGCTTGACCCTAACAAACCTTCTTTCCTTTTTTCTTCTATTGCAGTTGTAACAATTGATCTAAATTCTCTAATTTCAGACCATTTATTTCCTAACATTTCATTATACCAATTTACGTTTGACTTAAAATAGGTTTGAAGATGTACAGAATTTTCAGGATCTTTGTACCTGTTTTGCCATGCTTCTTCAGCTGTAAAACAAATAATTGGTGCCAACCAAGTTGTTAAAGATTTAAATAAAATATCCATAACAGTTCTACATGCAAGTCTGTTTTTACCATTTAATTCATCGCAATATAAAGTGTCTTTACGTATATCAAAATAAAACGCAGATAAATCAATAGTACAAAAATTATGAATGTCTGTATAAATATCATGGAGATTGAAATTTTTCGTATTTTCTAGAATTTTGTTACTTAATTCAGAAACTCTATGCAATACCCATTGTTCTAACTCAGGCATTTCATTAAAATCTATTTCTTCATTTCTCTCAAATCCATTAAGGGCACCTAAGAGATACCTCAATGTATTCCTTAACCTTCTATAATGATCAGCATGCCTTACAAGAATTTCTTTACCAATTCTTAAATCATCATAATAATCAGAACCAACAACCCATAAACGTAAAATATCAGCTCCAAACTCATTAATCACCTTTTGAGGTGCTGTAATGTTTCCAAGGGATTTTGACATTTTACGTCCCTGTTGATCCAAAACAAAACCATGTGTTAACACAGCATCATATGGAGCTCTTCCTCTTGTTCCACAGCTTTCTAACAAAGAAGAATGAAACCAACCTCTATGCTGATCAGTACCTTCTAAGTACAAAGAAGCTGGCCAAAATAAATCGTCTCTATCTTCTAAAACAAAAGCGTGAGTAGAACCTGAGTCAAACCAAACATCAGCAATATCCATTACAGCTTCATAATCGTCAGGATTATATTTTGAACCTAGAAAATAGGATGATGGCTTTTGAAACCATGCATCCGCACCTTCAACTTTAAATGCTTGTACAATTTTATCAACAACGTCTTGATCCCTCAAAGGTTCTTGTGTTTTTTTATTTACAAAAATAGCTAGAGGCACACCCCATGCCCTTTGCCTTGATATACACCAATCCGGCCTATCTTCAATCATTTTGGTAAGTCGATTTTCTCCTTGTGAAGGGTAGAAGGTAGTTTCAGACAACGCCTTGAGGGCAGTATCTCTTAGATCATTTGTATTCATGGATATGAACCACTGTGGAGTTGTTCTAAAAACAAGCGGTGCCTTTGATCGCCAACTGTGAGGATAAGAATGTTGTAAAGTTCCTCTCCCAATTAAAGCACCATGCTCTGACATTATATCCGCAATTTTTTCATTATCTTTCAAAACTCGAAGACCACCTAAAAGAGGTAACTTATCGTCTAATATACCATTGTCTGAAACAGTTTCAGGTATTGGTAGATTATTTTTTTTACCCAACTCAAAATCGTCGGAACCATGTCCTGGAGCAATATGAACAAAGCCTGTACCTTGATCAGTTGTAACAAAATCAGCCTCTAATAATAGGACCTCATGATCATAACCAAACTTATTTAATGGATGACCAAGAATAGATCCTTTTAAGTCATCACCCTTTAATTTATTTGAAACTTTATAATCAGATATCAACAATTCTTTTATGACTTCTTCTAACAAATCAGAAGCTATTAAAATTTTGTCACCTCTCTTTGCTAAAGAACTTTCTTCAACATCTGAAATATCTAATAATGAATATTCTATATCTTTACCATAAGCAACAGCGCGATTGCCTGGCATTGTCCATGGAGTAGTTGTCCAGATTATAATTTCATGGCCAGTTAAATTATTATTTGGTGATTTTAAAATAGAAAATCTAGCAAATATAGTTGTACTAATGTGATCATGATATTCTATTTCAGCCTCAGCAAGTGCTGTTTTTTCAACCGGTGACCACATAACTGGCTTAACACCTCTATATAAACCACCATTCATAAGAAATTTACCAATTTCAGACATTATACGAGCTTCAGACTCATATTTCATAGTAGAATAAGGTGCCTCCCAATCCCCATACACACCTAACCTCTGGAACTCTTCTGATTGAATATCCATCCATTTTTTTGCAAAGTCTCTACACTCTTTTCTAAACTCAACAACAGGGATATCGTCTTTACTCTTTTTCTTTTTTCTGTAGTTTTCTTCTATCTTCCATTCAATTGGCAACCCATGACAATCCCAGCCAGGTACGTAATTAGCATTTTTACCCAGCATAGATTGAGACCGATTAATTACATCTTTAATAATTTTATTTAATGCATGCCCTATGTGTAAGTTACCATTTGCATATGGAGGTCCGTCATGCAGTATAAACGGCTCTGAATTTTTTCTTTGTTCCCTTAATTTTTTGTATAAACCAATATCTTCCCATACTTTTAATATTTGAGGCTCTTTTGCAGGCAAGCCTGCTCGCATAGAAAAGTCTGTTTTTGGTAAGTAAACGGTATCTTTATAATCAGTCATTTTTTTCTCTTTATTGATAATAAAAACCTAATTTTTTTGATTTTTATAAAGTATTATTTTACATCTTATTAACTTGATATGTAAATTATTTTAAACTATGAAATTTTTTTGCTTTTTGTGTATCAATCACAATTTGTTTTTTTAGCTCCAATAAAGAGCTAAACTTTATCTCTGGTCTTAAAAATTTTAGAAGCTCTACCTTAATCCTTTTATTATAAAGATTAATATCAACACCATGATTTTGAAAATCGATAACATGAGTTTCTATGTTAATATCATCGCCTGAAACAGTAGGTCTTTTACCTATATTTGAAATAGATGGCAACCAATCATTTGTTGTTTTATTTGTTTTGTGGTCAATAATTTTTAACTTTGTTACATAAACACCAAAAGGTGGCTTTAAAAAATAACCCATATCAAGATTTGCTGTTGGAAAACCTAATTCTCTTCCCTGTTGCTTTCCTTTTTTAACAATGCCGGTAACGCACCAGTTTCTACCCAATAATGTATTTGCAGTTTCTAATTTTCCATTAGAAATAAGACCTCTTATAGATTGAGAGCTGATAACAGTTTTGTCTTTACCATCCAATGATTTAGTTTGTTCTAAATCTACAGTTATAATCTCTAAGCCTATTGCTTGAGAAAATTCTTTAGAGTTTTGAATAGTGCCTTCTCTGTTTTTTCCAAATCTAAAATTAGCTCCTGCAAACATCTTTACCACGTTAAGCTGTTGATACAGGATGTCTGAAAGAAATTCATTTGGCGTGCAATTTTTTAATGCTTCACTAAACTCTATTATAATTAAATATTCAACTCCAATTTTCGCTAGTTGATATTCTTTTTCTTGCCTATCTAAAAGTTTGAAGGAAGAGTTATTAAAGTTAAAAAAATCCCTTGGATGAGGATCAAAAGTAACCACTCCAAACGCTAAATCATTTTCATGGGCTTTTACTTTAGCAGCTTCTAATAATCTAACATGTCCCTTATGAACGCCATCAAAGTTACCAATAGCAATTGCAATTTTTTTATCAATTACAGTTGGTTGATCACCGTGTTTCCATTTAATAATTTTCATTAAAAACTTATAACCCTATTAAGAATTTTAACTCAAGCTGATTAAAAAATAATTTAGTAATATTTAAAATATATTATATGTTATATAAATTATAATTGTGTGAAATAATATCTTAAAAATAAAGTAACTACATAAAAAAAGTAATGGAGATTTATTTCTTGGGTAACAACATAAACATTAATTTAGAAATTATTTCAAATCTGATTAATAATGTTATTCAAATATTTGTGGCTTATACCGGACAGGTTTTAGGAGCTACTATAATACTGATATTAGGTTTTTATTTTGCAGGTAAACTTAGTAAAGTTGCACGTAAAAACTTAGGTTTGTTTAATAAAATAGACCCTTTAATTGTTCCAATAATCGGTAATATTATACGATATGGTATAATCATAATAACTCTTATAGCTGTTTTAGGACAGTTTGGGGTTCAAACAACCTCAATTATTGCAGTTCTTGGTGCCGCAGGCTTAGCTATTGGCTTAGCCTTGCAGGGAACATTGTCTAACGTGGCAGCTGGAGTAATGTTATTGTTACTAAGACCTTTTACTACTGGTGATTGGGTTGAAACTGGAGGCGTATCAGGAACGATTAGAGAGGTTGGTCTTTTTACAACTATTATTGATACTTTTGATAACGTTTATGTATCTATTCCAAATTCAAGTATTTGGAATAGCACAATTACAAATCACTCACACTATGAAACCAGGCGAATTGATGTTGATATAGGTATTCATTATGATACCAACTTAGAGCTAGCTTCTGAGGTCATGTTGAGATTAGCTGAGGATAAAAGAGTTATAAACAAACCTAAAGAACCTCAGTTCTTAGTAATGAAATATGATGATAGTTCGATTGTGGTAAGGCTGAGACTATACTCTCATACAAAAGATTGGTATGCACTGTATACTGATTTAATGAAAAAAATAAAACCTGCGCTAGATGAAGCCGGCATAGAAATACCTTATCCTCATAGAGTAATTACCTCTAAAAATATTGTCTGATGTCTACTACAAAAAAAATAAATGATGGTGCAATCAAACTAACTCGAGATAATATTACTCAAGGCCGCTTAGGTGAAAAAATTAGAAGTATTAGTGGAAGTGATAAAGTTCTTACCATGGAAGAGCTTGTTAACGAGCGAAGAAAAGTTATACCTGATAAAGGCATTGGTAATGATCTTTATGTATTTGCTTATGGTTCTTTATTGTGGAACCCAACAGTTGAATATGAAGGTCAATCCTTAGCAAAAATATATGGTTTTCACAGAAGTTTTTGTATGAAAACTTATTTAGGTAGAGGCTCTTTTGACAACCCAGGTTTGATGTTGGGTTTAGATAAAGGAGGATCGTGTCAAGGTATGGCATTTAAGTTAAAGAAATCAAATGCAATTAAAAACATAGATATTTTGTTTCAAAGAGAAATGGTCACAGGTGCTTATAGACCTAAATTATTAAAAACTAAATTAGCTAATGGCAAGATAGTATTGTCACTAGCTTTTACTGTTGATAAAAAACATAAAAATTTTTTTGGAAAGAAGGACGTCAAAATTAAAGGAAAAATGATTTCGAAAGCAAACGGCTTTTTAGGAAGCTGTAGAGAGTATTTTGACAACACACTACATAGTTTATCTGAATTAAATATTATTGATAATGAAATGAGAGCTATTTCACGTCATCTAAAAAAATAAAAAACCTACATGTCTTTTTTGATTAAATCAGATGCTTTTTCTGCAATCATCAAAGTAGCTGCGTTTGTGTTACCTGATGGCATTGTTGGCATAATAGAAGCGTCAGCAACTCTTAAATTTTCAACTCCATTTAGCTTTAAATTTGCATCTACCACAGCATCTTTATCAATTCCCATTCTACAACTTCCAATTGCATGATAAACTGTTGCTCCATTATTTTTTATAAAATTTAATATTTCACTGTCAGTCTTAATATTTTCTCCAGGAAGAGTTTCTTTAATGGAAATTTTTTTCATTTTTGAAGTTTTTAAAAGATCTCTGCAAATCTTTACACCTTGGATTAAAACGTCTTGATCTATTGTCTCTTTTAAATAGTTTGGCTGTATCAAAGGGGCGTCTTTAATATGACTAGATAAAGCTCTTACATACCCCCTACTTTGAGGCCTTGATTGCCAAACACCGCAAGTAATCCCAGGAATGTTCTGAAGTTTACCTATCATGCCTTCTGTGTAAGAAGCAGGAGTAAACACAAATTGGAGATCAGGTAAATCTATCTCTGGTGAAGACTTTAAAAAAGCACCTACATGGGCTGGGCTGTAAGAGATTAAACCTTTTTTCAAGATAAACCATTTCATTATTTCTAAAAATAACTTATATCCGCTTGCTTTTTCGTTTAAAGTAATAGGTAGATTAATACTATTTGAAACTCTAACTGCATAATGATCTTGGAGTCCTTCACCAACATTTTTATTTTCATGAATTATTTGTATACCAATATTTTTTAAATAATTTGAGTGTCCAACACCTGATACCTGAAGCAAATGAGGTGTACCAATTGCTCCTGCACATAAAATAATTTCTTTGTTGGCAAAGATTTTAAATTGTTTTTTATTCTTTTCACAGAGCAATCCAATTGCCTTTTTCTCTTTAAATATAATTTTTAAAACAATTGTATTGGTAGTAACTTTTACATTTTTTCTTTTGATTGCTGGTTTTAAAAAAGCATCATATGCGCTAAATCTTGTTCCATTTTTAATAGTACGTTGATAATAAAAAATACCTTCTTGATTGCCGGCATTATAATCTTCTTGAATTGAAACCCCTATCTCTTTAGAGCTTTCAATAAACTCTTCACATAAAGGATGTTTTTCAACAATATCAGAAACAAATAATGGGCCATTTTTCCCTCTATATTTTTCATCTCCATTTTCTTTAAACTCAGATTTTTTAAAATAAGGAAGTATATCGTCATATCCCCAACCTGTGTTTCCCAATTGAGCCCACTGATTATAATCTTCTGGTTGTCCTCTTACATAGAGGTGACCATTAATAGAGCTTGAACCTCCCAGGCCTTTGCCTCTAGGAAATAAAATTTCTCTATTATTTACATTTTCATTGGCTTCAGTTTTAAAACACCAATTAAACCTTTTATCATTTATAGTTTTGATAAAACCAGCTGGCATTTTTATATATGGATGCTGGTTGGTCCCACCTGCTTCTAAAACACATATTTTAATGTTATTTATTTCTGACAACCTATTTGTAATTACTGAGCCAGATGAACCAGATCCAACAATTATATAATCGAATTCTTTCATTATAATTTTCCATTATTAATTAAATTAGAGTTGATGCTTCTCCAGCTATAGTTGTTCTTACCATTAACCTTTTTTCTACTTTTCCTTTTATTGGAGTTGCTCTATGCAAAACAGCTCTGTTATCCCACATTATTAAATCATACGGTTTCCAAATGTGAGAGTAAACATGGCTTTCATTATCATTCATACCGTCTATTTTACTACAATGCGCACCTATATATAAAGACTTTCCATATTTTTTATTATTTAATACTAGTTTCTGTTTTACGGGAGGGAGCGCTTTTTTTTCATCAGCTGTAACTAGGTTAGCATCTATTTTTGATCTTCCATAAGAATAATCATGCCAACAAACTTTATCTTCAATATTAGTTTTTAATTTTTTAGGCAAAGCGTTATATAAAGCTCTCATAGACAAAAATTCAGTATTACCACCTTTTGCAGGTATCATTTTAGCCGAAAGGATTGAAAGCTTTGAAGGTATTTTTTTAAAAGAGCTATCACTATGCCATTCTTGATTTGCTAAATTATTTAATCTTTGTCTATCAGTAGGAGGCACAATATTTCCGTCTTCATCAAAGTTTTGCAGAATTATTAATTTAGAACCTGCACCATTGGTTCCTGCTTTTGTCACCTCTAAATCACCAAAGTATTCACTAAAGTTAATATGCTGCTCATTGGTAATGTTTTGATCTCTAATTACTACTACCGAAAACTGAGATAAAAGATCTGAAACTTGGCCAATAATATTTTTATCAATATTTTTTTTAAGATTAAAACCAATAATTTCAATTCCTAGAGTGGTTCCAAGATTTTTAATTAACATTTATTTACCTATTCATTAAAGGTTTATACTTTGTAATTTATTATGTTAAAAATGATTATATATTTGTAAACAATTTTATAAAAATTTAGGCTCGTATGACAGAAAAATTAAACATTAACGACGATGTCAAAGTTTTAAAGTTAAATATTTTAAAAGAAAACCTAAAACAAAATTGGAACCTAGACACAGATATATGGAACGAAGAGTTTCCACATGATTTTAGGTTTGAAGATACGTATTTACAGTTAAGTTTTATTCTTAGGGATTTTAATATAGATGAATTAAAGCATTTAATTTATATCACCAATTTATTTGATGTAAGAAATTACAACCACGATATTTCAACACTCATCAATAATTATGTAAAAAGTTGTGTTGAGTATTTAAATCACGAAATAGATGGTAAAGCCGACGAATATTTCAAAAAATATGACAAAAACAATAACTGTTTTTCTTATGAGAAGAAAATTAAAGAAGCACTTTCTAAACATAAAATTCAATATTCTTTATTTTTTTATGGAACATTGAAAGCTTCTGAAGTCAGAAAAGCAGTCCTTGGAGAAAAAATAAAGTATCACGAAACAACTAATGGTTTCTTAACTCACTATAAAGTTTTTCAAGTAAAAGACGCTAACTATCCACTTATTAAATTTACAAATAATGAAGAGGATGTTGTTCAAGGCCTTCTGATATCTAATATTTCATTAAATGAGCTGAACAAATTAGATAAGTTTGAAGGAATTAATTATTTTAGACAATATGTGAAAATAAATGTTGCTGGGAAACTTTATGATTCACAAATTTATATACCTGACAAAAATTTGTTACATAGTGAACCGTGGGATTATGAAAAGTGGTATAATAACGATATGCAAAGTTTTTTTAACAATGAATTTGATTTAAATGGTGTTAAAGAGATTAAAAACTAACTGCTTTTAAGTTTTTGTACTTGATCCCATGCAGCGTTTATTGATCTCATTTTATTTTTACTTTCATTGATCACTTCAACTGGAACTCCTTTACTGATTAATAAGTCTGGATGATGTTCCTTGGATAATCTTATATAGTTTTTTCTAATAGTCTTGAGGTCGTCTGTGGGCTGACTTTCTAAAACAATATAAGGGTTTAGCTTATCTGATGTCTTTCTAGACTCTTTTATACTTTGATATTGTTTCTGGCTTAAGCCAAAAATATAAGCAATATTGGCTATCATTGTTTCTTCATCATTACTTACATTTCCATCGGCCTCAGCTATATAAAATAAAATATTTATAACCTCTTCTAAGACATTTATATTATCTCTAAAAATTTCTGCAATTTGTTTTGCGTATGGCTCATAACCTGTACTTTCGTCTTTGGCTTTATTAAAAATTTTAGCTACTTGATCAATTTCACTGTCTGGAATTTGAAGTTTATCCTTAACAGCAATTAACTCTTCTTTACTAACATGTCCATCAGCTTTGCTTAACTTAGCAGAGAGGATTATAAGTGATAATGCAAAGATTTCTTGAGTGTTTTGTTGATTACGAATTGTCTTAGAAGAATTTAACCTAGAAATTTTTCCACCTAGGAATGATCCTAATAAAGCTCCAAATGGACCTCCAAAAGAAAAACCAATAACACCGCCTAATAAACTTCCCCAAATTGACATATTTTACTTCTCAACATTTTAATTAATTTTAATTAAAACTTTTATACAAAAGTGAAGAATTTACCAGCCATTAGTTCTTCTCCAATTATCAATAATCATATTGTTTTCTAAAATATTGTAACTACTATGACCAGCACAGGTTAAACACGAATGGTTTGGTAAAACTCTTACCAAACTTCCAATAGGTAAATTATCAAACCAATCAGGATTGCTAATATCAATTGCTCCATGTTCTTGATGAATTTCGGATATGTTCAAACCTAGATATTTTCCTGAATTAGGATCACAAACAAATCCATATCCTACCTCAGGCATAAATCTATTAGCGCTTATATCTTTTGACAAAGCTAAGGCTCCAGCATCAATAATAATTTTTTTCTTTTGGTAATTATGACCAATTACGCTTGCTAGAACTGTAACTGCTATATCCTCGATTTTACAAATTCCTCTGGACGCTTGGGCTAGATCCCAAAACATATATATTCCTGCTCTTACTTCAGATATGTTGTTCAGATGAGACGCAAACAACATGGTTGGTGTAGAACCTATGCTTATAATAGGGTTGTTATGATTAAAAGTTAAAAAATATTTTACTGCAGCAAGAGCATCTTCTCGTTCTTTATTTGCAATTGATAAAATTTCTGTTTTGTTGTCAGTTGAATAACTATGACCTGCATGTGTAAGAACACCCATAAGATTTGTTTTATTACACTCACTGAAAATTTTAGATATTTCTACAATTTTTTTATCTTCGACATATAAACCACTTCTTCCTTCGCCACAGTCAATCTCAATAAGGATTTCAAATTTTGTACTATGAGAATTACTGTAATCTACTGTTGCCTCAGCTACTAAAATTGAATCAACAACTATGCGAATTATACAATCATATTTTTTCTGAAGAAATTCTAACCTTGCTAGCTTTTTTGGGATTATACAAACAGCATAAAGTATATCTTTAAAACCCGCAGAGGCAAAATATTCAGCTTCATCTAAAGTAGACACTGTTATTGGTCCAACTTGATTATCAAGTGCTATTTTTGCAACTTCAATGCTTTTTGGTGTTTTAACGTGCGGTCTTAAAATAGTTTTTAACTCAGCACACTTTTTTCTCGCTAAACTACAATTTTTTTCTAAAAGAGTTTTATCTAATATTAGACAAGGTGTGTTGAGTTCTTCTAAATTACTTATTTTCATGTATTTAACCTCTGTCTCAGGATAGTAAAGTTAATAAGTAAATAAAGTTAATTTTAACCTCAACTTGCTAGTTTTCTATTCAAATCAGAAATGCGCTGAAGAAGTATTCTGCACCTTCTCAATTGGAGGTGCAAATTTTGTAAGATCAATTCCTTCAACTGCTATCTTATATTCATCTATTGTTGGAGTTCTTCCCAATATTGCTGAGAGAACAACCACAGGAGTAGAAGCAAGAAGTGATTCACCTTTTTTTTCAGATGAATCTTCTACTACTCTCCCCTGAAATAATCTTGTTGATGTTGCAAGTACCGTATCTCCCTTAGCAGCCTTTTCCTGATTACCCATACATAAATTACAGCCAGGTCTTTCAAGGTAAAGTATATTTTCATAGTCTAATCGAGCAGATTGTTTAGGACTATTGTCATCAAATTCAAAGCCTGAGTACTTTTGTAAAATACTCCAATCACCCTCTTGTTTAAGCTCATCAACTATATTATAAGTTGGCGCTGCAACGACTAAGGGTGCTTTAAAACTAACTTTTCCCGAAGTTTTTTCAAGATTGCGAAGCATTTGAGCAACAATTTTTACATCACCCTTATGAACCATACAAGAACCCACAAAACCTAAATCCACTTTCTTTTCGGCATTGTAGTAAGAAATTGGTCTAATAGTATCATGGGTGTATCTTTTTGACACATCTATATTATTCACATCAGGATCAGCAATCATTGGTTCATCTATTAAATCAAGATCAACCACTACTTCAGCAGAATATTTTGCGTTATTATCTGGGATTAAAGCCGGCTTCTCTCCAGATTTAATTTCTGAAATTCTTTTTTCTGCAATTTGAATTAGCCTGTGAAGCATTTTATCATCATTTTCCATACCTTTATCAATCATTATTTGTATGCGGCTTTTCGCAATCTCCAATGATTTAATAAGAGTGTCATCTTCAGAAATACATATGGATGCTTTAGCTTTCATTTCCGCAGTCCAATCTGTGAAAGTAAACGCTTGGTCAGCAAGCAAAGTACCAAGGTGGACTTCAATAATTTTTCCTTGAAAGACATTATCTCCAAATTGCTTTAACATTTGGGCTTGAGTGGCGTGAACTACATCACGAAAATCCATATGACTACTCATCTTACCCTTAAAGGTAACCTTAACTGATTCAGGTATAGGCATTGTTGCTTCTCCGGTTGCTAACGCAAGTGCAACCGTTCCAGAATCTGCACCAAATGCGACTCCTTTAGACATTCTTGTATGAGAATCTCCACCAATTATAATAGACCAATCATCAACTGTAATATCATTTAAAACCTTATGAATAACATCTGTCATTGAATGATACGCTTCCTTTGGATCTCTGGCTGTTATTAAACCAAATTTATGCATAAACTTCATAAGTTTAGGAGTGTTTTCTTGTGCTTTAAAATCCCAAACGGAAGCAGTATGACATCCAGATTGATAAGCTCCATCAACTGTTGGAGAAATCACAGTTGCAGCCATTGCCTCTAGTTCTTGAGAAGTCATTAATCCTGTGGTGTCCTGAGATCCAACAATATTAACTTTCACTCTTACATCTGAACCTGAATGAAGAATAGATCCTTTCTTAACGCCCAAGGCATTTGCATTAAATATTTTTTCAACTGCAGTAAGACCTTGACCCGGATGGTAAACTTCTTTCGAAGGAGCATATGCCGATTTTAATTCAATATCTAATGTTTCGCAGGCAAAACTCTGTAATTTTTTACCAAAAACAATGGCATAGGAGCCTCCTGCTTTCATAAATTCTACTTTTTGGGGATTAAAAGAAGATGACAAATCAACCATCTCCTCATCTCCTTGCTCATTAAATAGCTTTTTTTCTTTGGTATTTATTTTAAAGACTGTGCCCGTTTCAACAGAGTACTTCTGTTCAAGCACAGGGTTATCATCATTATTAATAATTGGATTTCCATCTGAATCTAGTTTTTTAACCCAGTTTTTTAAGTCGATACCAATACCTCCAGTTACACCTACAGTTGTTAAGAAAATTGGTGAAACGCCGTTTGTTCCTGCAACAATCGGTGCATTATTAACAAAAGGCACATATGGACTTGCTTGCTTACCTGTCAGAAGAGCCACGTTGTTAACACCTGACATTCGTGAAGAACCTACTCCCATAGTACCCTTCTCAGCAATCAACATCACACGCTTATCTGGATTTTGTTTTTGAAGTTCTTTTATTTCAGCTTGTGCTTCTTCTGAAATCATACATTTACCATGAAGCTCCCGATCAGATCTAGAATGTGCTTGGTTTCCAGGAGATAATAAATCAGTAGATATGTCACCTTCTGCGGCCACATAACTAATAACCTCTATTTCTTCATCTAAATCTGGAAGGTTAGTATAAAATTCTGCTTTTGCATAACTCTCAAGAATATCTTTTGCAATTGCATTCTCTTCATTATAGGCCTTTTTGAGCCGGTTTGTATCAGCTTCATATAAAAACACTTGAGTTTTCAGAACATCGGCTGCGTTTTTTGCAATTGACAGATTAGAGCCAAGAGCTAAATCTAGCAGTACATCTACGGATGGACCACCATTCATATGAGATAACAATTCTAAAGCAAAAGAAGGAGTGATTTCATCAACAATTACTTCAGCAAGAATAATTTCTTTTAAAAATTTTGCCTTGACCTTAGCTGCACTTGTTGTTCCAGGTATTATATTGTATGTAAAAAAATTAATAGATTCGTCTCTGTATTGATTTTCTTTATCTAATATTTGTTTAATTAACTGTTCTACCATAGGACCGTTATCAATTGGTTTTGGTTTGAGGTTTTGTTTTTTTCGGCTCTCAATTTCATCTAAATAAGCTGCATACAAATTCATAATAATACCCATATTTTTTGTAAAATTAGAGATCAACTCTAAATTTAGGATTAAAATTTTAAATAATAGCTAAGGTTACTCGATAAAAAAATAACAATAAGCTTTTATTATTTATAATCCGAAAACTATTAGTAAACAATGAAATTATTATCGTTATATCTGTGTTGTAAAGACAGTAAAGCCAATATAATCTTTTTTCGTAATACCTAATTGCTGCATTTAGATACTAAGGTTTTAACTAAAGTTAATTTTCTAGTTGATATATAACTAATTTATTTTTTGCTTTTAGGCCTAAATTCATTAATAAAATCCAACTCTTCAGGAGTAATATACATATCATGGTATTTAACTTTCAGACACCCCGTACATAATCCCAAAAAATCATTAGGAAGATATCTCTTAAGGGTTCTATCAAGAATTACAGCATGATATAATTGTTTCATCCCAGATACATTTATCTTACATTTTTGACATGTCCATTTTTTATAAGATTTTGCAGTCTCAAGTATCCTAGGAAAGTTCTTTGGCAGCATCTTTAAAAAATCTGAAGAAATAAAATTGCTAACTAACTCTCTTTCTACTGAAAACATTTGTTTATGAAATTCTAATATATTAAATTGTTCTATAATTATTCTTTTTGACCAGTCTTCAGCCTTTTCAAAATTATTCCAATTAGTATTTTCAAGACACAAATGGCACGGAGAAAGTAGTTTATTTGTATCTTTTTTCTTGAGATCAGCCTTTTCAGAATCTGGTAGAATTAGAGTTGTATTAGATTCATTTTTTTCTAAATTTATTAATAAATCATTACATTCAGAAAAATGAAAAGTATTAATTTTATCTGCTTTTAAATTTTGGAAATAAATTGCTACAAAATTTTTCTGATAAAAGCTTAAACCCGCTAAATAATCAATTTTTAAATTTTTTATTTTGCTTAAAGTACCATCAGAATTAAATTTACTTCTTGTTAATGCAATATCAGATCTATTGTTGTTAAAATGATATCTGAAATTTAATTCAGCACCAACCTGCTTAAGAGAAGCATTTAATTTACTAAAATTTGAATTAATTTTTACCATTATTTTTTAATTTACTTTTAATGAATTTTATTTTTTCTGTTTCATTCAGAACATATCTGAACTCCACTCTTCTTGATTTGACTGAATTTTCTGATCCATCAGAATTTTTTATTATTGATCTAGACGACAAACCTGATGCGCTTACTTTATCAAAAGCCCACTTAATCTCTTTTTTCGATAAATTAAATTTTGTAAGAGAATTTAAAGATTCGTTCAAAACAGAAATTGTTCTTTCCTGAGATAAAACCATATTTTTAATGTATGCTTTATCATAAGTTGTATCTTTCCATTCGCTGGATGTATGTCCCTCTATTCTAATCTCAGAAATTAGTGTACCAAACTTTGACAAGACCTTTACATATCTTGGAAAAAAAGAGTTAATAATAAATTTAAATCTATCATTCAATTTAAAGTTGCTTTGAGAAAACATAACATCAGGCGCATTAAATCTAATCAAATTTTCATTAGGAATAATTTCAAGTTGCCATTCTTTTTTTTCTTCATTAGAAAATTCTTGTTCTAACTTTTCATCAATTTCATTTTCCTTACTATCAGTAAAAGTTAAATAATTTAAAACATAATCTTGTGATCCAACAACTTCAGGTGCCTTTTCTCTAATGAAACCTATTGAAATAAAAAGAAATATTATCATTAAACCAGCCATTAAATCTGAATTCGATAACCAGACTGAATTGTCAAGATCTCCTTTTTTTGATCCTAAAAACTTCATTTATTTATTTTGTTTTTGTTAGCTAGTTCAATTAAATTTCTTAAGTTTGTAACTAGTGGTTGATAGTCTTTAACTAATTGCTCTGATAAAGATCCTAAATGTGCTCCCATAACCTGAATAGCTTTTTCTAATTCATTACTCATTTCTTGATCAAGTTTTTGGAGCTTATTAGATACATCAGATATATCATTTGAAAGTGTGTCAGTAAGTTGTCTTAAACTTACTTGTAAAGTAGGTATAGCATTTTCAGCATCTTCTCTAAGTTTAGATAAAATATCTAAAGTTTCCTCAGTTTGTTTTCTTTCTTTATTAATCGTTTCAATAACTTCGCTAACTGGATTTAACATACTGGGTATTTCATTTAATCTATTATGAATTATCTCAACTGTTTTTTCATGTTGCTGAATTAATCCATTTGAAACATCAATTGCTTTTTTTGTTTTATCTAACTCTGTCAAATATGTTGACTGCCACTCCAAGAGACTCTCAAGTCCAGAATTGAACTTTTTAAAGTTCTCGCCAAATTGTTCTTCAATTTTTGTATTAAAATCCTTAATTACACTCTCAATTGCTTTAATCAACTGTTCAACAGTACTTTCTCCTAAAGAGGAAGTGAACTCTGTCAATTTTATTTCCATATCACGAATTCCTTTTTCTATTTTTAAAAGGTTTTCATTTTGTATCTTAAATTGATTATAAAAGTCCTCTTCCGAAATAGTATCTTCATTTACTATTTCTGGTTGTGTAAAACTAATTAGCTTTACTATTGCACTACCAACCATACCAACAATACTAGTGGAGAAAGCTAATTTCAAACCATCTAGTAAAATAGGTAAACTTAAATCAATATTCCCAGGGTCAAACTCACCAAGTCCTTTAAATATCCCTAAAAATGTTCCTACTAGACCAAGAGCTGGCAGCAAAGATGGGATATATGAAGTAAAATTTAATATCTTCTTATTTTGAGTAATAAACGGCAGCCAAGCACCTAAGAAAGTAAGCAAATATAAAAAAATTAAATAAACACCAACAAATTTATCTTCTTCTCCTGAAGTAATTAATTGTCCCAGATAGTCTATATCTATCAATAAATTTCTAGTTTCGCTCCAAATTATAAATGGAAACAAAAAAATAAAAGGAATAACAATAAGTTTAATGATAATTTTTAGAAGTTTATCAAACATTTTTTGCCTATTTTTCTTCATATTTTATTTTATGTTACATTGATAATGAGTGCTTTGAAAGATTTTATATTCAAGATCGATTTGCAGGAATTAATGGATAAAAAATTGAACTTTTGTCTGGCCTAACCATTAACAAAGTGGGGGCTAAAACGAATTCAAATACATTTTCTTACAACGTTTGGTAGGGATACCCGGAATCGAACCGGGAAGCCTTGCGGCACTGGTTTTTGAGACCAGCGTGTTTACCTATTTCACCATATCCCCAAAATATTAAATTATAATTTTACTAATATCACCAATATATATATATCAATGTTAATAAATTGAAAGTTAATTATAAATGATATTTTAAGCAATTTTCTGTAAAAAAAAATGAAAAAAATAAGTCTAAAATTTTTTGAAGATAGAATCAACTTTTGGATAGAACGAGCTAAAACCAGTGCTACAAAACCGTTGGCTGATAAAGTTCTAGGTTTTATATCAATGATTGAATCAATAGTTTTTCCTATACCTGTAGACCCCTTTTTAGCGGGGTTAACTTTAGCAGCGCCTCATAAAACACTCAGGTTTGCATTGATTTGTACAATTGGCTCAGTTTTAGGAGGTGTCATTGGTTGGTTACTGGGTTATTTGATAGGACCTTCAATTGAAACCTTAATTTTAAATATTCCTTGGTTTACTCAAGAAAAATTTGACGTTGTCAAAGAAGCATATAAAGAAAATGGTATCTTAATTATATTTATTGGAGCATTTACACCATTACCCTATAAAATCATAACATTAACCAGTGGAATGGCTGGGGTGAATTTGATTGCATTCATTTTGATCTCTGTACTTGGAAGAGGTGTTCGTTTTTTTATAGTTGCATATCTAATTAAATTTTTTGGTAACCCTGCCATAATACTTTTAAAAAACAATATGCTTCTTGCTTCAACTATTTTAGGAATAGCAATTATAATGATTTCATTTTATATTTTTTAAATGTTGAAAAATATTATTTTAAATTTGTCCCAACTAGATAGTGAAAAAAAACTAGATATATTGCTAAAGCTCTCTTTTTTTGTTTCTTCTATCATGCTCATTTCTGCTTTTTATCTTGAGTACTTCCAAGGGGCATTACCTTGTGATTTATGTATTACTCAAAGATGGTTTCATGTATTAATTATAACCTATAGTCTAATTTTAATATTTATTTTAAAATCAACTCTTATATCCAAAAAATTAATTCTTTTGGGTCTCTCAATTGTTTGGATTATGAGTTCAATCGCTGGCACTTACCATTTTGGCATTGAGATGAAATTTTGGAAAGGGCCTCAAGAGTGTTCTTCAAATATTGATTTTTCAAAAGACCTACTTACATATCTATTAAATAAATCTACTATAAAATGTGATGAAGTAATTTTCAGTGTTTTGGGATTATCACTTGCAGCTTGGAACGCAATTTTTTCATTTGGAATGTTTTTATTTATAAATATTATTTTAATTAAAAGAAAGTTTTAAAAGCATGAATAAAGACACAAATAAAAAAAAACTAGATTCAATTCTTAGGGTTGATCATGCCGGTGAAACCGCAGCTGCCAAGATATATGATGGCCAATTAGCAATACTTAAAAACACACCTGTTGGACCAACAATTCAACATATGAAGGACCAGGAAGAAGAACATTTAGATACATTTAATAGGCTTTTAGTAGAAAATGATACTCGACCAACTGCTTTACTTCCCTTGTGGAATGTTATGGGATACGGGCTTGGAGTTGCAAGTGCCTTAATGGGCGAAAAAGCTGCTATGGCATGCACTATAGCCGTTGAAGAAGTTATTGGAGAGCATTACGCTAAACAAGCCGAAACACTTGATAAGAACGATAATAAATTAAAGTCTACTTTAGAAAAGTTTAGAGATGATGAATTAGATCATCTAGAAACAGGCGTTCAACATGACGGAGAGAATGCTCCAGGTTACGAAATCATGAAAACTATTGTTCAATTTGGTTGCAGAACCGCAATAAAAATATCTGAGAAAATATAAATTTTTGTTTATCTAAGAATTCTCTAATTCTGTGTCCCAATATAAAAAATCTCGCCACGATTCATGTAAATAATTTGGAGGAAAGTGCCTACCATTATTTTTCAAAAAATTTATATTAGGAGCATCTGGTTTGATTAAAGGAAACATGTTTATTTCTTTTGATTGCTTGTTTCCTTTCTTATAGTTACATGGCCTACAAGCCGCTACAACATTACTCCAATTAGTTTTTCCACCTAAAGATCTTGGAACAACATGATCAAAAGTCAGATCATGTGATTGTTTTGTTAAACCGCAATATTGACAGGAAAACCTATCCCTTAAAAAGACATTAAATCTGGTGAATACTGGAGATTTTTGGTTTTTAATATATTGTTTTAAAGAAATAACACTAGGAATTTTCATTGAAAAGCCTGGAGATCTAACTACCTCATCATATTCAGAAACAATATTCACTCTATCAAGAAACACAGCTTTTATAGTGTCTTGCCATGACCAAAGTGACAAAGGAAAATAGCTCAGAGGTTGATAGTCTGCATTTAAAACTAAAGTAGGTGAAAAAGAAGATGAAGTCATAAAGCCCTAATTTGAAAATCATTGATATTAATTAAGCTTATCAATGTTTAATTATTATTAAATATAAAAAATATTTTTTAAACAAATATTAATTTAATTTTTTTAAGATCTCCATTCCAGCACTTATGCCTTCAGGATCGATGCCGTGTCCAAGATTAGGCCTGGATAGTGTTTGAACATTAAAGCCAATTTCATTTAAGAGATTTTTAGAGTTTTCAAGGGATTGGAATGGAACAACTTCATCTTGTTGACCATGTACTAATAACACAGGAGTATCTGCATATTTGTGCTTACCGTCTATAAATTGTGATTCGGCCGCCTTAACATTCTCATCTCTAAGAGCTCCTGAATATCCTATTATTGCTCCAAATTGATGCTCATTAATTAACAAACATTGCATACTCATCATTGCACCTTGTGAAAAACCTATCAAAATTACTTCCTTTGATGATAAATCAAGATTTTTTGCTTCTATTTTAAGTAAATTAAGTAAATTTTCAGAAGCATGAATTGCTCCATTAGGTATCTCTTCAATTGGAAACCATTGTCTTCCTGAAGGAGACATCGCACAGGGGTGTGGAGCATCTGGCGAAATAAAACTCGCATTAGGCATAGCCATCGAAAAAGGGTTCGCTAAATCAATTAGATCCTTTCCATCGGCTCCATAACCATGAAGAAATACCACTAAGTTACTCGCCTTACCACCGGCTGCTGGTGGGCGCCTGTATATATTATTCTCACTATTCATTACAAACCTTATGTTTTATTTAATTGAATTCATACTATATAATATAAAGAAAAATTATTACTGAAATAAAAAAATAAGATTTTATCTTTAAAATCAGGTATTATATTTATAATAAGATAGTATTATATTAATTATATTGAACTGCTTTGAAAATATTATGGAAACTCAAAATAAATTAATCGACCCATTCGGAAGAGACGTAAACTATTTAAGAGTTTCAGTGACTGATAGATGCGACTTCAGATGTACTTACTGCATGGCTGAAGATATGCAATTCTTACCTAAGAAAGACATTCTAAGTCTCGAAGAAATTGAAGAGGTTTGTAGAGCATTTATGAAGCTCGGAACTAGAAAAATTCGTTTAACTGGTGGTGAGCCATTAGTAAGAAAAGGAATAATGCAGGTTATTAATAATCTAGGTAAAGAAGTTGGCGGTGACTTAGATGAATTAACTATAACAACCAATGGAAGTCAATTAGAATCAAAAGCAGAAGATCTCTATAACGCCGGCGTTAGACGAATTAACGTTTCTTTGGATCATTTAGACCCTATTAAATTTAAAGAAATTACTAGATGGGGTGACCTTGAAAAGGTTAAAATTGGATTAAAAAAAGCACGTGAAGTTGGCCTTAAGATAAAAATAAATACTGTTGCCATAAGTGAATTTAATCAAAGTCACTTAGCTGACATTCTTAAATGGTGTGGTGATGAGGGTTTTGACATGACTATTATTGAAGTCATGCCTATGGGTGATATTGGTGGAGATACAAGGTACGGTCAATATCTACCTTTATCACAAGTAAGAATGGAGTTAGAAAAACAATTTACTTTAGTTGATCTTCCAGAAAGAACTAGCGGGCCTGCCAGATATGTATCGGTTAAAGAAACAAATAATAAACTTGGCTTTATAACACCTTTAACACATAATTTTTGTGAAAGTTGTAATAGGGTAAGGTTAACTTGTACTGGTGTTTTATACATGTGTTTAGGTCAAGACGATAATGCAGATTTAAAAACTGTATTAAGAGAACATGGAACTGATGCTCTTGAAGACGCCATAAGGTCTGCAATTGGAAGAAAGCCTAAAGGTCATGATTTCGAAATCTCACGAAAATCAAACAACGTGTCTGTAAACAGACATATGTCTCTTACTGGTGGGTAGACCTTAATTTAATTTAAGGTTTTGTGGTTTGATGATTATTATACTAATAAAAATTACTGAAATAGGGATTATAGTGTAAAATAACATTATTTCCCAACCTAAGTTACTATGAAGATATCCCGCTAAAAAAGAACCCATTGCAACAAATACAAATATAATAAAGTCAGTCACACCTTGAACTTTTGCTCGTTCCTCAGGTAAAGCAGATTTTGCAATGATATCACTTCCGCCAACATAAAGAAAATTCCAGCCTAAGCCACATAAGAATAAAGCTATCCAAAAATTTAGAACAGTATCACCTAAGATTCCAAAAAATACAGAAAAAGCATAGAGTATTATCCCAACAAGCATCACCTTTCTATTTCCAAAACGAGATATAATAGAACCTGTAAAAAAAGATGGGGCAAACATTGCGATTATATGCCATTGAATGACGGTAGAACTCGCACTGTTTCCTAATTTACAGATATTTACAATCTGAAGAGGTGTTGCTGTCATTATAAAGCTCATAAGAGAATAACCTACAGCAGCAGCTAAAATTGCTATTATTAATGTCTTTTGCATTAAAATATCTTTCAATGGTCTTATTTTTTTTGCTGTTACTTCTGGTTTTTTAATTTTAATAAAGCTTAAGATTGTAAAATTTATAATTTGAATTGATGCTGCCAAAAGGTATGTTGCTAGGTAAATATAGTCTGGGAAAAGATCAAATGAGTATCTTGAAACTTCAGGACCAACAACAGCGGCAATAACACCTCCAGCTAAGACTAAAGAAATAGCCTTGCTTTTTAAATTGTTTGAAACATTATCAGCAGCTGCATATCGATAAAACTGCTGATTAGCTTGCGAAAAACCAAGTAATATAGACCCTACAATAAATAAATGAAAACTTTTATCAATTATCGAAAAAGCTATTATTAAACAACCAATAAAAGCCGCCAAGGATCCTAATAAAAACATTGATCTTCTGCCAAATTTTCCCATTAATAACGAAACAGGTATAAGTGTTAACGCAATTGTAAGAAATTGAAGGGATAGGGGGATTGTCGAATAAGATGGATTTGTGGCCAGCATGGCTCCAACCAAGCCGGTATTAATCATATTAATACTTGTTGTAGTTATCGATAAACCCTGCGCAACTGACAATATCAGGGTATTTCGTTTTTCTAATTCCAACTACTTATTGTCTTTATTTAAATATGATATTAACTTCAAAATATACTCAATCTGATTAAATTAATTAAGGAGATAAATTTGAAAACGATAACCGCTCCTGGAACTAAAAACCTTATAACAGATGTTTCCGGAGTACAAGTAGGTCATGCAGAAGATTATAAAATAGGAACAGGAGTGACTGTTATAACTGGTGACAATCCATTCTCTGCAGCTGTGGATGTTAGAGGTGGTGGACCTGGTACCAGAGAAACTGACATGCTCAGATTAGAAAACTCAATAGGTCGTGCTGATGCCATTGTCCTTTCTGGTGGCTCTGCCTATGGACTTGACGCAAGTTCAGAAATACAGGATTTACTTCGTAACGACGGTAAGGGATATCAATTAGGTAAAGCAATTATCCCCTTAGTTCCATCCGCAGTAATTTTTGATCTTAATATAAACGACAATCCTCATGTAAATAAACTAGGACATAGATCGCCTTGGAGAAATTTAGCAAATCAGGCTTATAAATCTTGTAGTAATAATTTCCTTTTAGGATCTTATGGCGCTGGTTGTGGAGCTACAACTGCAACTTTAAAGGGTGGACAAGGATCATCTTCATGGAAACAAAAGTATTCCAATGGTCAAGAGTATACTGTAGGTGCAATTGTAATCAATAACGCAGTAGGCAACCCTTTGCTAAATAAGGGTCCATCATTCCTATCAGGATATTTAGAAATCAACAAAGAATTTGGAGGATATGGAACTAGCAGTGAAAATTTTGATCATGTTATTAGATCGAAAAGACTACCTCGTTCCATCGGGATAGCAGACACTTTTGATGAGATTTCTAGCAATACAGTTATTGGCGTAGTTGCAACCGACGCTCCTTTAAGCCGTGCAAATTTAAAACGATTGGCAATTATGGCGCACGATGGAATTGCAAAATCTCTTAGTCCAGCGCATACACCAATGGATGGAGACACAATTTTTGCTATCAGTACGAATCAAAACAATAATAAATCTGAATTGGATAGTATAGATATTTTAGCAATGGGATCTAGAATCAGTGATTGTGTAGCTAGGGCATGTAATAGAGCAGTGTATGAAGCCGTTTCAATTGTCAAATCAAAGCCGACATGGAAAGAGCTATTTAAAAGCAAATAATCTTATAAAAAATTAGGTTTTTATATTTAGAGCCTCTGCTTTTTTCTTCAAACGCAGATAGAAAATAGAGGCGAATGGAAGGCTAATAATATAAACTAATACTAACGTTATAAAACCTTTGATAGGGTTGCTAATAATAGCATTACTTAGAAGAGCTAAAATTATTAACATAGGTATAACAAGTGACTTTGGAACTTGAAAAACTTTACCTGAAAATGTTGGTAAATTACTAACCATTGATATAGAAATAAAAACTATCCAAAATCCAATTATATCAAAAGATTTAAACATATATTCATTTAAATAACCTTCAATAGCAAGCGGGAAAAGCATTAAAAAAGCTGCCGCGGGTGTGGGTACTCCATTAAAATAATTTTTAGCATAACTAGGTCTTTCAGACAGCTCTGAGTTAAATCTTGCCAACCTAAGCGCGGAACAAATTACGTATAGGACGATAACAATCCAAAAAATGTTGTCTTGTGGCTTATCCATCCATAAATACACTGCCAAGGCAGGCACTGCACCAAAAACAACAAAATCTGAGAGTGAGTCAAGGTGCATTCCAAATTCACTTGTAGATTTTAATAATCTAGCAACTCTCCCGTCTAGCATGTCAAAAACAGACGCTATAATTATCATAATTATCACATTATCCCAGTTACCAAAAAGAGCTTGATACATCGCTTGTAAACCAAAAATGAGAGCGCAAATTGTAAGAAAATTTGGAAGCATCCAAACAACTGAAAAACGTTTAGGCCTTAATTGGAAAGCTTTTTTTGCTAACTTTACCCCTCTATTTTTCATTTAAGTGTTCTCTCACAGATTTAGAACTTTTAGTGAAATCACCTATTATAGTTTCTCCTGCAATCATTTTTTGTCCCTTTAGCACCATGACAGATACATCTGATGGAAAGTAAACATCTACTCTACTTCCAAATCTAATTAAGCCAAATACCTCTCCTGCTTTTAGTAAGGATCCTATACCAACATCACAGATTATTCTTCTAGCTACCAAACCTGCAATTTGAACAAAAGCTATTTTCTTACCATTTTCAGTCTCCATTCCAAGAATAAGTCTTTCATTTTCAGTAGAAGCTTTATCAAGACTTGCATTAAAAAAAGACCCTGGTATGTAATTTTTATAAAAAATTTTTCCTAGCATTGGTGATCTGTTTACATGCACATCAAATACATTCATAAAAACGCAAACTCTAGTCCAGTTTCCAACAGGCAAACCAATTTCTTCATCTGGAGTTATCTTTGAAATTTCTATAACCCTTCCATCAGCAGGAGAAATGATCAGATTGTTTTTATTTGTTCCTGATAATATTGGAGTTACCCTAACGGGATTTCTAAAAAAATAGATACACCAGATTGTCAGTACTAAACCAAAAAAATATAGAGGACTCCAAAACCAACCCATTATTACTGTCAAAATTACAAAAATAGCAATAAAGGGTATTCCAGCCGAATGAATAGGAACTAACATAGAAGTTTTAATAGAATCAATTATGGTCATTTGTTTTCCTGACTAATTTATATTGAGCTATAGTAATACTTTGGATATAATATACGAATAACAATTTACAATTATATACAATTGTGTTTTTTAAGACAAATGATATTAGTGTTTTACGAATTTAGGGGTTTATTGTGAATACAGTTAAAGAAAAAAAACTAAACGCTATCAAATCAGATATTTCAGAAATCAAAGATTTTGTTATGTCTAATAGTAGTATAAACGAAAAACAACTTTCAAATAATGGTAATTTGAATGATAGTGAAGATGATACCATCACTTTGACAAATATAGTTGATACTAAAAATAGTGTTTCAAATGTAAATATTTTGGCTGAAATTAAACAAGATTTAAATTTATTAAAATCAACTTTAATTAAACATGAACAAATTCTTACAGAAATATTACTTAAAATTAAATAATATTTTGATTATTTCATGACAATTTTCTCTGGTATTTTCTTAGTAAAATTTGTAAAGAAAGTGTCTATTATTAAAAACATGTATCTTTTTTAGTTGTGTGTTATATATTGTGTGCTAGTTATTAAGTGTGTGGAGGTTCATATGCGTTTTTTAAAATATAATTTTTTGCCATTATCACTATGTGTTTTAGCAGGTTTTACAACACTTGATTCTAAAATTTCATTTGCTGGGGGTGACCCTACAATAAAGGATCAAAAAGTAAAAAGCTCTAAGAGCAACATTAAACAACATAGTCACTCCAAAACTTATGTAACCAAACAAAAGAATTTGTCTTCCACAAAAAATTCAACGGTAAACACTAAATCAAACAATAACACAGATACTGAAAATACTGGATTTGCTGCAATAGAAGATGTTCCATTGATTGTTGATTTATCATCTGTAACAGATGCAGATGGAATGGGCACAGTTAGCGTGCAATGGCAAATATCCAATGATAATAAAAAATGGACGAATATTAGTGGAGCTACTACTCAATCATTTACACCAAGAGAAATTCATGTTGGTAGTAGATTAAGAGTAGTTATTTCATATATCGATGGCCAAGGAAATTTAGAGCCTCTAACAAGTCCGCCTTCTACTCCAGTAAAAAATGTAAATGACAAACCTACTGGTTCAGCTAGACTTATTGGGTCTTCAGTTGAAGATAGTGCGCTTGTTGTTGATACGTCTAATATTGCTGATGAAGATGGTATTGGAGGCTTCGATATATCATGGCAAAGATCATCTTCAAAATCATCATGGGAAGCTTATCCTGCCGTACAAAGTGAAGTTCTTAGATTAACTCAGAACCAAGTGGGGTTTTCATTTAGAGCAGTTGTTTCATATATTGACAGTCACGGAACAAGAGAAGTTTTATATACTAGCCCTTCTGAAACTATTGATAATTTAGATGACCCTGTTCAAGGTGAGGTGAGTATTGAAGGTGAACCTAAAGAAGGTGCAACTCTAACAGCTTTGTCTAATTCTCTAACAGACGAGGATGGTATCGCCTCTATTTCTATAAGCTGGGAAAAATCTAAAGATGGTCGTAATTGGATTGTATTAAATAGCTTAAGTGGACCAGCCCTTTCTCTAAATCAAACATTAGTAGGATCTCAAATAAGGGCCAGAGTTGCAGTTGTTGACAATTTTGGTATTGAGACCAATCTATATAGTCAAGCAACAAGAACAGTTGAAAATATTAATAATAAGCCCTCAGGTAGAATTATTATAAGAAGAGTTGGTCAATAATATATTAATATTTTATTAGCTAAATATTATAAATTAAGTTTGAAATGGAACTAAATTTTTCTGATACTGTTTAATGGAGTATTTTAAATGAAACAAAAGCCTGATTTTGAAAATTCAAATTCTAACGTCATATCATTTCATAAATTCAAAGAAAACCAAAGTGAGACAGTCACATCTACAATAGCAGCAATATTAGCTGTTAAAATAGAACATCCTAAAAACATTTCCCCTGAAGATTTTTTTATCAACGAGATTGATACTCATCATAATATAGAAATATTAGCTTTTGAAGATGCTTTAGAAAATGACAGCATAGGCCTAACAACCAAAGAAGCTCAAAACGACGCTTCAAATGATGACTAATACCTTTTTAACATTATAAATTAATATTATTTGGATATTTTAGTTAATTTCCAAATTTGAGGTAGCAAAATTGATGCAAGTATTAATTTATAAAAATCACCTATAATAAATGGCTGCATACCTTTTAAAATGGCAAACTCAAAACCTTTAATTATAGATAGCTGCACAATTCCAAAAAGATAAATTATTAACATACCTAACATCATTGCAAAAACTGACTTAAGTAATACTTTTCCCCATCCCCTGTCAGCTAACTCACCAATAATTAGGGACGCTACAAGAAACCCAAAAAGAAACCCACCTGTTGGGCCCATTAAATAAGGTAACCCACCACCATAAGCAAAGACAGGTAAACCTATCATTCCTTGAAACAAATATAGGCTAACTGTTGCGACTGCTATATTCCTACCACATAACATAGAAATCATTAAAATAGCTAGAGGTTGCAAAGTCATAGGGACTGGATATAAATCTACTTTTATCTTTGCTGACAATACTAATATAAGACTGCACAATATCACCGTGAATGTTTTAGTAATAAATGAGAAATTATCTTCAATTTTACCTTTTAAAATAAAACTTTCAATCCAGCTTGATGTAAAAGATGTATGATTATTCATAATAAAAACCCTTTGATTCCATTAATTTAAATATTAGTATCTATGGAAGGTTTATAACATAAATTATTTTTTTATAAAATTATATTTTGTAGGGCTCTTTCATGGCTGAACTCGATGACATATTAACACCACTTAGTATTTGGTTAAAAGATAAGAGAAAAATTGCTCTTGCTACTGTAATTTCAACTTGGGGAAGCTCACCAAGACCTGTGGGAGGTCAAATGGCCATAGATCAAAATGGTGAAATAATTGGCTCTGTTTCTGGTGGTTGTATAGAAGGTGCCGTAATTACTGAAGGAATAAAGTCGTTAAGCGATGGTAAAACTAGAGTTAAAGATTATGGAATTTCAAATGATATGGCTTGGGAAGTTGGGCTTGCTTGTGGTGGAGAACTTAAGGTTTTAATTCAACCTCTTCAAATTGAAGATAAAATTATTTTTTCTATAGTTGAAAGTATAAGAAAAAGGGAAGTAATAAAATTAAGAATTAATACTAAATCAGGTTTAAGAACAATAGATAAGTCTATATCTCAACAATCAAGCTCTTTTAATCAATTGATGAATGAGTTCATACACATTATTGACCCTAAACCAAGGTTATTCATTATTGGAGCAGTTCACATAGCTCAAGAGTTAGTAAAACTAGCTACTATAGCTGATTTTGAAATAACATTAATTGATCCTAGAGATCATTTTGCAACTAAAAAAAGATTTCCAAACTGTCAAATTATTAATGATTGGCCAGATAATGCTTTATCAAAATTCACATTCGATAAATCAACACACCTAGTGACATTAACTCACGATCCAAAAATTGATGATCCAGCTTTAATATATAGTCTTAAAAAAAATATAGGTTATGTTGGATCTTTAGGAAGTAAAAAAACACATCAAAAGAGGTGTGAAAGATTATCCTTATTAGGGTTCAACCAATGTGATTTGAATAAAATTCATGGTCCAATCGGTTTAGATATTAAGGCAAAAAATCCTGCTGAAATTGCTATATCTATTTTAGGAGAAATAATACAATTTAGACGTGCTAACTGATGTCAGACAAAAGTGACAAATTCCTAATAAAAAAAATAATTTTAGCCGCAGGTTTAAGTAAACGATATGGACTAAAAAACAAACTTACTCAACATATCAATAATAAACCAATAATTAATTGTCTACTAGACAAGTTGTTAAGCATATATGATACCAGTGAACTCTTAATAGTTACAGGATATGAACATGAAACTATTATCAATTTAATAAATAATTCTGATATTGAATGTATATATAATAATGATTACAAAAAAGGAATTGGGACATCAATATCTGCTGGGATTAGAGAGTTAGATAAAACCATTAGAGGTGTAATGATAATTCCTGCTGATATGCCAATTATATCAACAAAGGATTTAATTAAATTACAAAATAAGTTTATAGAATTGAATTGTAGTAAAGTTATATTTCCTAAATATAAATCTCAATTTGGAAACCCTGTAATACTTCCTAAAAAATACTTTAATATATTAGAAGGCTTAAAAGGAGATTTCGGAGCAAAGTCTCTAATTAACAAAACTGATATAATAACTGTAAACACTGACATAGGAACTATTTTTGATATAGATACAGTTTCAAATCTAAAAAAAGCTGAAAATATTTTATAAAAACTAAGACGCAGCTCTTGCAGCTTTTTTTCTTTCATGCTCTTTTAAATATTTTTTTCTAATTCTTAAACTGTCCGGTGTAACTTCAACTAATTCATCATCATTAATAAATTCTAATGCAAACTCTAAAGTTACATTAATAGGCGTTGTTAAAGTAACAGCATCATCAGTTCCAGATGCTCTTACATTTGTAAGCTGTTTTCCTTTAAGTGGATTGACAACTAAATCATTATTTCTACTATGAATTCCTATAATCATACCTTCATATACATCAATACCATTCTCTATAATCATTTTACCTCTGTCTTGAAGATTAAATAATGCATATGGCAGTGCTTTTCCTTGGCCTATAGAAATAAGTGCTCCGTTTCTTCTACCTGTTTGAAGACCTTGGATTATTGGACCATATGTATCAAAAGTATGGTATAATAATCCAGATCCAGACGTTAAAGTTAGAAACTCTGCTCTAAAACCGATTAATCCTCTACTTGGCATATTATAATCCAAGCGGACACGACCTTTACCATCTGGAACCATATCTGACAACTGAGCTTTTCGTTCACCCATTTTTTCCATGATTTTACCCTGATGAATTTCTTCAACGTCAACAGTTACATTTTCATAAGGTTCTTTTTTAATTCCGTCTATATGCTTAGTAATAACTTCAGGAGAAGAGACTCCCATTTCAAAACCTTCTCTTCTCATATTTTCAATTAAAATTGATAAATGAAGTTCACCTCTTCCAGAAATTCTAAATTTATCTGGATTATCTGTATCTTCAACTCTAAGAGCAACATTTGTTTTAAGCTCTTGCTGCAAACGGTCTCTAATTGACCTACTTGTAACTAATTTACCTTCTTGTCCTGCAAATGGGCTGTCGTTAACTTGTATCATCATACTAATAGTAGGCTCGTCAACTGAGAGCTTTTCAAGTACTTCCAATTTACCAACTTCACAAATTGTATCTGAAATTTTTAGTTCACCTAAACCACTAATTGCAACTATATCCCCAGCACTTGCTTCGTCTACTTCTTTCTTCTCAAGGCCGTGAAAATTCATAATTTGTAATACTTTACCTTGTCTTGCATCACCATCAACATTTCCAATTGATACTGATTGCCCTTTTTTAAGTTGTCCTCTTCTAATTCGTCCTGTTCCAATTAAACCCACGTAGCTTGAATAACTCAAAGCTGAAATCTGAATCTGAAGATCTCCATTAGGATCAACATTAGGGTAGTCTACATTTTTAATAATAGTTTCAAAAATAGTATCCATGTTTTGTTTTTTATTAGACAAATCATCAGTTGCCCAACCTTGAATTGCAGAAGCATATACTACAGGAAAATCAAGTTGCTGTTCATCAGCTCCTAATCTATCAAAAAGATCAAAAGTTTGATCTAACACCCAATCTGGCCTTGCTCCATCTCTGTCAATTTTGTTTATAACAACAATAGGTCTCAATCCTGCTTGAAGTGCTTTTTTTGTAACAAACCCAGTTTGTGGCATTGGTCCGTCAACTGCATCAACTAACAATAAAACAGAGTCAACCATAGAGAGAACTCTTTCAACTTCACCTCCAAAATCAGCATGGCCAGGAGTGTCTACAATATTGATCCTAAACTCTTTCCATTTTAAACCAGTATTTTTTGACAAAATAGTTATACCACGCTCTTTTTCAAGATCATTAGAATCCATAACTCTTTCTACTGTTTGAGAATGGGCAGCAAAGGTTCCCGATTGCTGTAACAAAGTATCAACCAAAGTTGTCTTGCCGTGGTCAACATGAGCGACAATTGCAATATTTCTAATTAATTTGATTTTATCTTCAGGTTTCAAATTATTACTCATTTTAAACTCTACTATGTTTTATTTATTATTAATTAAAGATTGCCTATATAGACCTTTATTAGGCATTTTGTCACTAAATAAAAAAATTATATGATTTTTAGACCTTATATAAACTTTAAGTCATACAAATACGTCATCTTCACTCTCTATTACAGGCTTTATTTTTTCAGTTTTTAAAGCCAAAGCGAGTAATGGAGGAACCATGAGCAAAGTTAAAATAGCAGAAGTCGCCAAACCTCCAAAAACTACTGTGCCAATACCTCTGTACAACTCTGAACCTGATCCAGGAAAAATAACTAATGGAATTAATCCAAATAAGCTTGTTAAAGTTGACATAAATATTGGTCTAATTCTATTCCTTGTTGCTTCACTTATAGCCTCAACAGTCTTCATATTTTCATATCTTATATGCCATAAGGTTTGCTCTACCATTAAAATTGAATTATTAACCACAATCCCTGCTAAAATTATAAAACCTAACATTGTTAGCATGTCTAAGGGTTGAGGAGAAAACTGATTTAAAATTACTAACCCCATAACTCCACCCGCTCCTGCCACCGGAACAGTTATCATAATAACTAAGGGAAGAACAAATGATCTCATCAAAACTGTAAGCAACAAAAAAATTACAAAAAGTGCTATCATTACATTATTTTTCATAGCCAGCCATGTACGCTCTAATTCACTAGCAGCTCCAGAGAGATTTATAGAAACGCCTTGAGGTTTATCTTTTTCAATAGGGCTTACAACTAAATTTTGAAGTTTTAAAACTGCATCTTCTAAAGAAATGCTTTCATGTGGGCGCAATTGTATAGTTAAAACACGTCTACCTGATAACCTTTTTATCTGCTCAGGCACACCTAACAATTTAATATCTGCTACTTGAGATAACCTTACAAGCTCTCCAGTTTTTGTTATTAAAGGTAGATCTTTTAAATCATCAATTTTATTAGTATTTGCTTTGTTAGAAGTAAGTACTAAATCAATCAACCTACCTTCAAACGGTATTTCCGCCACTCTAACACCATCATTGTATGCGTCTAATGATTGAGCAAATTCTCTAGCAGTCATTCCAGCATTTGCTAATTTTTCTGGTATTGGTTGGATCATAACTTGTGGAGAACCTGCTCCCATTTGTGGGACAGACCGAACCTGATGTCCATTTTTAGGAGGAAATTCATTTCTGATTAATCTTATAATTTTTTGGGCCGTAGGTTGAATCAATCCCAGAGAAGATCCAGTTATTTCTAATTTTATTACTCTCGCTCCACCTACTGATCTACCAAATAATGAAGCCTGCTGAGCAAATGCTCTAGCACCCGGTTGTGATCTTATTGGTTTTGTAAGAACTGGTAATATTTCTTTAACTCTATCTGGGTTCTCAGTTGCAGCTCCTGCAAATGCACCTCCTGAATAAGCTACAAAGAAAAATCGAGCAATTTTTGGTTTACCAAATGGTCCGTCTTTTTCTGCTTCCCAAAGCGGTTGTGCCGCCTTTTCCATAGCGCGCGATATATCAATAGTAGCTTCTTTGTTATAACCTGATGGCACCATAATACGAGCAAACACAAAATTCCTATTCCCATCTGGTAAATAATCCAATGGAGGCAAGAAAAAGGTAATAATGGCTGTTGCAGTAAAAAATAAACCAAAAACAACTGATAAACCAAACTTGAGTGAATTTGTAGACCAAAAAGCATAATTTTGAATTGCTTTGGCAAACTTAGATGCAAATTTGTCTACAAAGATTATGGAACGTGTTTTATTAATTTCATCCTTGGATTCCTTTAATACTTTGGCTGCCAGAGTTGGGATTAATGTAACAGAGATCAATACAGAGATTAAAACAGAAACTGATATTGCAATACCAATATCTCTAAATAACTGTCCAATAGGGAGATCAAGTAACAAAATAGGTATAAAAACAACTACAGTTGTGAGAGCAGAACCAAGAATTGGAGCCCACACTTGTCGAGAACCGTTATAAGAAGCCATTAATGAAGTCATTCCTGATTGCTTTAATCTATATATGTTTTCTTGACTTACAATAGAAGCATCTACAACCATACCAACTGCAAAAGCTAAACCTGCTAATGAGATGACATTTACCGATAGACCTAACCAAGAAATAGCTACAAATGTCCCTATAACAGAGACCGGTATGGCTAACATAATAATAAAAGTAGGCCGAAAACTTCTCAAAAAAAGCATAAGTATACAAATCGCTAAAATTCCACCAATTAGAATATTTTGTTGAACTAATGCAATGGCCGCATTTATGTATATTGTCTCATCATATACATTTTTTAAAACAAGCCCATTTTCTGCAAGCACTCCCTCATTCAATTTTTTTATTTCTATTTTAAGATTATTAATAATTTCTACTACATTTGAATTAGGCTCTCTTATTACCGCAAACGTGATAGCGTCTTGACCGTTCATTCTTCTAAAACTTGTAGGTTTTTTATAAGACATAAAAATTTTCGCAACGTCTTCAAGTTTAATATTTACAAGTCTACCTTCTTCATCTACTTCAGATCTTAAAATTATATTCTTTGCTGTTTCTGGAGTATAAGATATAGCTTCTGCTCTAAGAGAATAAGACCTTTTACCCTCTATTATTTCTCCTGCAGTTACTTGTGCAGAACTTGCTCTTAACGCTTCTAAAATAACTGGTACAGAAATTGAAAATTCTGCCAACTTTTGTGTGTCTAATGCAACTCTTAACTCCTTTTTTTGTCCTCCTCGAAATGTGATTTCTGAGATACCTTCAATACGTGACAATTTTTCTATGATTTGAAACTCTACAAAATCACCTAAACTTCCCAAATCTTCAACTTTAGAATTAGGCAATTGAACCATAGCTAATCTTGAAATTGGACTATCATCTGAATTAGACGTTCTAACCGTTGGACGTCTTGCTTCAGATGGAAGGCCATCTATTGAAGCAACCTTACTTAAAAGTTGTATCAGTGCGATGTCCATGTCTTGACCAAGGCTATAAGTTAGTGTTACTCGTGCTGATCCAAATCTGCTATCTGACTCCACATTCTCCACACCAGAAAGTGATACAACAGCCAATTCAAGTCTTGTTACAACTTCTCTTTCTACATCCTCTGGAGAGGCTCCAGGCCAAGAAACCCTTACTTGTAAAACTGGCTTATCAATATCTGGTGTCATTTGTATAGGTATCTTTTTAAGAGCCACTATACCAAAAGCTATGATTAAGAAAATAAATGCTGCAACTGCAATAGGTTGTTTAATTGAAAGTTTAATTAAACCGTTCATTATTCATTATCCTACGTTTTAAAATTCTTTTTATTTATTTTTATTTTGTTTATGTATTTTAATTTTAATTGATTGATTTGGTCTTAGGTTTTCATTTCCTTTTACAACCACTAATTGTCCTTCTTCTAAACCTCCTAAAATTTCTATTTTATTCCCAACAGATATTCCTATCTTAACTAACTTTTGTTTTGCTAAACCTTTCTCAAAACAATATACAATTTGTTTATTGCCCCTTGATATCAAGGCATCTTTAGGTATTAACAATCTAGGTAAACTTTTACCAATTGAAATTTCGAGAGAAAACCTCGTCCCTGAGGCACTTAAACTCTTAGGCAGACTTTCATTTAAGGTTATTCTCACTTTGCGTGTTCCAGTTCTTATGTTTTCTGAATTCACTATCCCTCTTACTTTACCTTTATAGTTAGTTTTATCATTTATGATATTCACTTCTGATCCAATTATAATTTGTGAAGCTAATTCAGATCTTAAATCTGTTTCTATCTCATTAAGACCATTAGCTAAAATTGAGGCTAAGATTTTCCCTTTTGAAATTAGGGCTCCTGTTTGAGCTTGGATAGAGATGATATTTCCATCAACGGGCGATAAAATCTTGGCAAAAGTAAGGTTTTCTTTATTTTCATCTAAAGAAATTTTAAGTTTAATAATATTATATTCTCTTTGAGCTATTTGTTGTTTATTTTGAAGAAGTGAAATGTTTACATTATCTAGATTATCTTGAGTAATAATCTTTCTTTCTTTTAAATTTTTTGCATTTTTTGCCTTTGAATCTCTTAAAGAAAGTTGTTCTTTTAGAAGATTTAATGTTTTCTCTTCTAATTTTAATTCAGCATTAATTTGCTTAATATTTCTGATTATATCCTTTGAAGCAAGTGTAAATAACAAATCATTTTTTTTTACATCATCTCCAATTTTGAAGTGAACCTTTAATATTTCTTGATTAATTTTTGAAGAAACAATTATAGGATCTAGTGCAACTAATCGTCCAATAGCATTAGTTTTTTCTGAAACTTTGACAACTTTAACTTTTTCAATTTCAACTAACGATGCTCTTTTACTCTTATCTTTAAATTTAGATTGAGCATGTAGGGGGGAAGCAAAAAAAAGACACATAAAAGTTAAAATAGAAATATAAAGTTTCATATTATTTTTCCAAACTTATTTTAATTTTAAATTAAAATTATTAATATTTTAAAGTTGTGGGCCTGCTTTTAAAAGAGATTTTCCTTGCTCATTATCACAAAATTTTTGAAAATTATTTATAAATAATTGTGCTAATTCTTTAGCTTTTTTACTCCACTCTTCATTAGAACTCCATGTTGATCTAGGGTCAAGTAAATTTGATGGAACATTATTAACTTTTAGTGGAACTTCTAAATTAAAAATTGGAATATTTTGCGTTAAGACATCATCAAGTTCGTTATTTAAAATAGCGTCTATGATTAATCTAGTATTTTTAAGTGATATTCTTTTACCTTCTCCATTCCATCCAGTATTGACTAAGAAGACATCAGATTTTACATATTTCATTCTTTGAGATAACACATTTGAATATTCTGTTGGATGTAACATTAAAAAAGCAGCGCCGTAACAAGCAGAAAAAGCTGGTTCAGGCTTAGTTACCCCTCTTTCTGTTCCAGCTAGTTTTGCCGTAAAACCCGATAAAAAATGATATTCTGCTTGTTCGTAAGAAAGTTTTGAAACCGCAGGTAAAATACCAAAAGCATCAGCAGCCAAAAATATAATTTTTGACGCATGTTTGCCCTTTGATATTGGTTTAACAATATTATCAATATGATATATAGGGTAAGAGACTCTTGTGTTTTGCGTAACCGAAGTGTCACTGTAATCAACTATACCATTTTCACCAACTGTTACATTCTCTAATAATGCGTCTCTTCTTATAGCTTTATAAATATCAGGTTCTTTATCAGAGTCTAAATCTATTGTTTTTGCGTAACATCCACCCTCAAAATTGAAAACCCCCTCTTCATCCCAGCCATGCTCATCATCTCCTATTAATTGTCTTTTTGGATCAGTAGAAAGAGTAGTTTTACCGGTTCCTGATAATCCAAAAAACAAAGCTACAGATCCGTCTAAACCTTTATTTGCTGAGCAATGCATTGAAGCAATATTTTGTTGAGGTAAAAGATAATTCATTACAGAAAACATACCTTTTTTCATTTCACCGCCGTACCAACTTCCTCCAATTATTTGAATTTTATCTGTTAAATTAAAGGCTATGAATGTCTCAGAATTCAATCCATCATCTTTGTAGTTAATGTTAGCAACTTTAGAACCATTCAGCACATGAAAATCTGGAGTAAAATCTTTCAACTCTTGATCAGATGGTCTGATAAACATATTTTTAACAAAATGAGCTTGCCACGCCACTTCAACTACAAACCTAACTTTTAAACAAGTATCTTTGTTTGCACCACAGAAAGCATCAATAATATATATTTTTTTACTTGAAAGTTGATCAGTTACTAATTTTTTAAGGTTGTTCCATACCTTATTGTCAATAGGCTTATTATCATTCTTTGATAATTCAGATGTCCACCACAAATTATTTTCAGTAGTATTATCTTTTAAAATATATTTATCTTTTGGAGATCTTCCTGTGTAGATTCCAGTCATTACATTTACTGCACCAAACTGTGTATTTTGAACACGCTCTAAGCCATCTAATTCTGGAGAGTTTTCTAGTTGGTAGAGAGTTTCGTATGAAGGATTGTATACAATGTCTTTGATATTTTTAATTCCAATATCTGATAACTGTTCTTGTATTATTTTATCCATTTAAATATCCACAATTTATTATGTAAAAGTATTCATTAATATTTATTATTATTAGAAATCTATCAAGTCAATTATAGTTAAAAATTATCATTAAAAAAATCAAAATTAATGATGTAAAATATTATTTATTCTAATATGTTTTCGGTATATAATACATAGGGATTATTTCAATATAATTTGCATGATATTCTCAATTTAATTTATTAGAAATTAAACAATATGAAAAACCAAGTAACTATTATTGGAGGAAGTTTAGCAGGTTGGGCTAATGCATCTGTTTTTGCTGAAAATGGATATCAAGTTAATATTTACGATAAACAAAGCCAAAACTTTGGTTCACAACAAATTTCACCAAATGGCTGGTTAGCATTAGCCAACTTAATAGATATAAAAAAAATTAAACCTTATTTTGAGCCTTTTAATAATATCCAAATTAAATATATGGATAATAATCAGAAATTAGAATTACTATCTAATTTTAATGTTGGTAATAAAACTACTAATTATGGATCTATTGAAAGAAACAGTATTGTAAAGTTATTAAAAGAAAATGCACTTAAAAATAAATCGATTACAATACATAATTCTTACATTGAACATATAGTTTCAAATAACGAAACAAATGAAATTATAGACGACAATGGAAATATCTTTTTAGCAAAATCAATAATTGGCGCAGATAGCATAAATGGTATTTCAAGAAAATTTGTAATTGGGTCAGATACCAAATCAAAACAAAAAAAAATTTTTAGAGCCTTTTCTTTTAAAACAAGCTCTTATCAATTAGCTAGAAACTCACTCCAACTCATTATTACCTCTATTGGTCATTTTGTTATTTATCCTACGATAATTGATAAAAAAAATGCAACTAACTATATATTTGTTTCTGCAGACGATAAATCCACACCTCCAGTTATTCATGATAAAATATTAAGTTATTTAATACCTGATGATATTAATTGGGATACAACTTTTTCTACGAACTCTAATGAAGAAAATAATACAATCCATAGAAATGGTGTATTTTTAGTTGGAGATGCTTCTATAGCGATGCCCCCTCACATAGCTCAGGCAGGTAATCAAACATTGGAAGATGCTGCTTTTATAAAAAAATGCTTACAAGAAAACAATGATTTTAAACAAATGATCAGTATGTTCATAAAACAAAGATATATTAAAAGAAATATAATCTCTAAAAAATCAAGATCTATCGGGAAAATCCTAAGCGCTCAAAAATTAATGGGGCACTTTAGAAATTTAACCTTGAAATCTTATGGAAATGATATTTTGGAGACTGTTTTAAATCCAATATGGACATCTGAAATAAATGAATAAATCTCTTTTTTTAACAATCATAATTGGAATTTTAATGATTAATCAAGTTACTGCAAATGTATATGAATTTAAGTTCACTTCTATTGATGGAGAAATTATAAAATTAAGTGATTTTAAAGGTAAGCCTATAGTAATAATTAATACCGCTTCATTATGCGGCTTCACAAATCAATATAGTGACATTGAACAGCTTTTCAAAAACTATGCAGATAAAGATTTAACTATTATTGCTGTCCCTTCAAATGATTTTGGTAATCAGGAATTATCCTCTAATAAAGAAGTGAAAGATTTTTGTACTACAAATTTTAATGTGTCTTTTTTACTAACAGAAATAACAAATATTAAAGGTAAGAATGGTCATCCTTTTTTTAACTGGGTTAAAAAAGAAGCGGGATTTCTTGCATTTCCAAAATGGAATTTTTATAAATATTTGATCGACAGAAACGGTAAATTAGTATCTTGGTACGCCAGCGTAACAAAACCAACATCAACAAAAATAATAACAAATATAGAAAAAATAATTTTAGACAAATAAAAAGCCATCCGAAGATGGCTTTTATAAATAAATTTAAACTATTATTCTCTATTTCCTAAAAACATTAATAAGAACTGAAACATTAATATAAAGTCTAGGTACAAAGTTAAAGCGCCTAATACTGACTTTTTTCCAGAAACTTCATTATTATCTCCAGCTAAATACATATTTTTAATTTTTTGAGTATCATATGCTGTTAATCCTGCAAATATCAAAACTCCAACAATAGAAATTATAAAATCTAATTGTGTTGAAGCCATAAATATATTAGCAATCTGCGCTATTATTAGACCAAAAACTCCCATCATCAAAAATGAACCTAGACCAGATAATGATTTTTTTGTTGTGTACCCATATATAGATAAGGCTGCAAATGCTGCCGCAGTTACAAAAAAGGCTCTTACAACTGATGCTCCAGTATACACAAGCAGTAATGAAGAAAGTGATAATCCCATTAATCCTGCATAAACATAGAATAGATTTCTAGCTTTCTCTGCAGAAATACTGTTAAGCTTTGCCGACAAATAGAATACCATACCTAAAGGAGCAAGCATCAAAACCCATTTTAATGGGCTCAAAAAGAAAAGCTCTCCAATAGGAGTTAATGCACCATTTGAGATTGCAAGAAAATTTAATCCCATAGCCATCAAACCAGTTAATGCTAGGGCCGTTGTCATATGATTATAAACACCAAGCATATAAGTTCTTAACCCTAAATCGATTTGGGAAGCCTGAGCATTTGAGCTTGACATAAAACGATTATCATTCATGAAATTTTTCCTTATTTACATTTAATTATCAGATTAATATAGTACTTTAATAACATGTAAGCAATAGTTGCATAAAAATATATTATTTTAAAGAGAATGAACTGGGACAAATTTATTAGCTTGCGATTTTCTAATCTTTTGAGTTTCTGACTTTAATTGACCGCAAGCTGCAAATATATCTTGTCCTCTTGGCTTTCTAATAGGTGATGCAAATCCAGCATCCATAATTATGTTTGCAAATACATCAATATTTTTTTGAGTTGAAGTTTCAAACAAAGATCCAGGCCATGGATTAAAAGGTATCAAATTGATTTTAGATGGAATTCCCTCGATTAATTTTACAAGATTTCTAGCATCTTCTTTAGTATCATTAACGTCTTTTAACATAACATATTCCCACGTAATCCTTCTTGAGTTTGATAAAGCAGGATATTTTTTGCAAGCATCAATTAAATTCTCTAAATTATATTTTTTATTAATGGGCACTAACTTATCCCTAAGTTCATCATTCACCGCATGAAGTGAAATAGCTAAATTAACACCTAAATCTATCCCTGATTTTTCAATCATTGGTACAATGCCTGAAGTGGAAAGGGTAATCCTTCTTCTAGATAAAGAAATACCATCGTCTAACATCATAATTTTTATGGCTTTACTTACCTCGCTATAATTCAATAAAGGTTCTCCCATACCCATCATAACAACATTGGTAACTTTTCTATTATTTTTCCCAGATGGCCAATCATCTAAATGATCCATAACTAACATTAATTGCCCAAGAATTTCACTTGAGTTTAAATTTCTAACCAAAGCTTGTGTACCGGTATGACAAAAAGTACAGTTCAAAGTACATCCTACCTGACTAGACAAGCAAACTGTTCCTCTGTCATCTTGAGGGATAAAGACAGTCTCAACTTCAGAGTTATCTTTAAGCTTAATTAACCACTTTATTGTACCGTCTTTACTGTCTTGTCTTTCGATAATTTCTGGGCGAGATATTACTGATATCTGATTTAAAAGGTTTCTAGTAGACTTAGCAATATTGTTCATATCATCAAAGCAGGTATGTCCGAAACAATAAATCCATCTCGAAATTTGATTGGCTCTAAATTTTGACAACTCATTTAAGGTACAAAAATCCTGTAACTGCTCTAAACTGAAATCTAATAGATCTTGTTTAAACATTCCTATTACTTTCTTATATATGGATATTTCATGAACAGCTTTTATCTATCAGCCTAAGGGCTTTTGTAAATCCCGATAATGAATATGAATCTATGATTTTATTTCCAGGAGATGAAATTCCTGTTACAACAAGCTTTTTCCCTTTTCTCATGGATTGGACTAAGCGCCTATCGATCTTCGAGCTTTCAGACCATGCTCTATCGTCAACTGGAAATAATTTTGTTATTTTTCCATCTACATTGAATATTACATCATTGTTACGTTTAAAATTAAAACCTGCCTTAATTGAAACTTCGTGTTTTTCACCACCTTTTGTATTTGTTACAAAAACAAAAGGTTCACCTCGATTTTCTCTATCAAATTTGCCGGCAGTTTTAATGGGCGTAGAAGTTATAAAGCAAGTTTTACTTTTACTAATTTTAGTTGAATAAGCTTTCCAATATTTTTCAGAACCTAATAATTTAGTTTCTGCCCAGACAACATTAGAAAAAGGTAATGAAAACAATAAAAAAGTTAACAAAATAATTTTTTCAAAATTCTTCATACTTATTCCCACTATATTGCATATCATATGCAATAACCTGACCAGTAAATATTAAATTCTAACTTTAATATGATAAAAAAAGATATAATATGAACAGCCGAATGATAATTAAAACTATCAATGATTAATAAAACTGACAATAGCTAATTGATTAATTTATATTTTTTTTTACAAAAAGTAAAAATTAACTTAAGTATACCCCATAATTTAATTCTATTAGTTTCTTAATAAATATATTTATAGCTTAAATATTTTTGAATTAATTAAGATTAAAGGAAAAAAAATGATCAATACAAATTCTGAAATACATAAAGTAGTTTTAGCCTACTCTGGAGGACTGGATACTTCAGTTATATTAAAGTGGCTTCAAGACACTTACAATTGCGAAGTTGTTACTTTTACCGCAGATATAGGTCAAGGAGAAGAAGTTCAACCGGCAAAACAAAAAGCAGAAATGCTAGGAGTAAAAGAAATTTTTATAGATGACTTGAAAGAAGAGTTTGTTAAAGATTTTGTATTTCCAATGTTTAGAGCAAATGCTTTATATGAAGGTATTTATTTGTTAGGAACCTCTATTGCAAGACCTTTAATCGCAAAAAGACAAATTGAAATAGCGAACTTAACTAATGCTGACGCTGTCTCTCACGGCGCAACTGGTAAAGGTAATGACCAAGTCAGATTTGAAATTGGCTATTATAGCTTAAAACCAGATATAAAAGTAATTTCACCATGGAGAGAGTGGGATTTAACTAGCAGAACCAGTCTAATAAATTATGCTGAAAAAAATCAAATACCCGTTCCTAAAGACAAAAGAGGTGAAGCTCCTTTCAGTGTTGACGCAAACTTATTACACATATCTGCCGAAGGTAAAATTCTTGAGGATCCATGGGTGGAACCAGAAGAATTTGTATATTCAAGAACAAAATCACCTTTTGATGCACCTAATACAATAACTGAAATAGAATTAGAGTTTTTAAACGGAGATCCTGTTGCTTTAAATGGTAAAACTCTATCGCCAGCGTCAATGCTTCATCAATTAAATATTTTGGGAGGTGATAATGGTATAGGTAGAATTGATTTAGTAGAGAATAGATTTGTTGGTATGAAATCTAGAGGAGTTTATGAAACCCCAGGTGGAACTATTTTATTTCATATGCGAAAAGCTATTGAGTCTATTACTCTGGACAAAGGTGCTTCTCACCTTAAAGATGAATTAATGCCTAAATATGCTGAATTAATTTATAATGGATTCTGGTTTTCACCTGAAAGAACTATGCTACAGGCCGCAATAGATGTAAGCCAAAAAAATGTGTCTGGAACAGTTAGAGCGAAGCTTTACAAGGGGAATGTAATTATAACTGGAAGAAAATCACCATTTTCTCTATACAGCGAAAGTTTAGTAACATTCGAAGAAGGTTCAGCCGATTACAATCATTCCGATGCAGAGGGTTTTATTAAGTTAAATGCACTCAGATTAAGAGTTAAAAAAATGATTGAAACTTCTAATTGAATTAACTACTTAATACAAACAGGGCCTGCTGATCCATCTGCAGATAATTGTTTAAGAAAAACTTTCCCGTTTTGAGTTATTGCATAAGTGTTTTTTAATCTTCCTGATTGACAAACAACAGGTTTAACAAATCTGTATTCAGCCTTGCCAGCCTTAGATGATTCTATCAAAAAATTTTTAACGTGTGTTTCTTGCATAGCTACTATAGAATATATCATTATAAAAAATATCATATTATCTCCTTTTAATTTTATATATTCCTTTAAATCAATGGCTATAATATGACAAATCAAGACAAAATTACGGCATTTAAAAATTTATATAATGGAAAAAAATATGAACCAAAATCAATTTAAAATACCACAAGAAATGCAAGCTATTGAGATCTTGGAATTTGGAGGTCCTGAAAATTTAAAAAGTTGTACAAGGCCAACTCCTAAACTTTCAAATGGTCAAGTTTTAATAAAAGTTTTGTTTGCTGGGGTAAATCGGCCTGATTTATTGCAAAGGCAAGGTAACTATAAAGTCCCTGAAACTGCTTCTGATATTCCAGGACTTGAAGTATCAGGCACTGTTGTTGACATAAAAGATACTAATTCAAAATTCAATTTAGGTGACAAAGTCTGTGCCCTATGTCATGGAGGAGGCTATGCTGAATATGTAGCAGTAGATAGTGGCCATTGTATGAAAATACCTTCAACTTTCTCAATGCAAGAAGCTGCGTGCATACCTGAAACGTTTATTACAGTATGGAGTAATTTATTTGTTCGTGGAAAATTGAAAGCCAATGATAAAGTGCTTATTCACGGCGGTGCAAGTGGAATAGGTACTACAGCAATTCAGTTAGCTAAAAGTTTTGGTGCAACAGTGTACGCAACAGCAGGAAACGAAAACAAGTGTTTAGCAGCAGAAAAATTAGGTGCTTCAAAATGTATTAATTACAAAACAAAGCAATTTGAAGATGAAATAATGAAACTTACTAATGGTAAAGGTGTTGATGTAATTCTAGATATGGTAGCTGGAAGTTATGTTCCTCGAAATTTAAAATGTTTAAGTTCTGATGGACGATTAATTATAATTGCTGTTCAAGGTGGAATTAAAGATCAAGTTAATTTTGCTAATATTATGATTAAAAGGCAAACAATAACTGGATCAACATTAAGGCCTCAGTCAAGCCAAGCCAAATCAGAGTATGTTGAAGGTCTAATAGAAGGAGCTTGGATGTGGTTAGAGTCAGATAAAATAAAACCAATTATTCAGCAGGAATTTAATTTGAATCAAGCTAGTGAGGCTCATAAAGCTCTTGAAAACGGAGATCATATTGGAAAGTTTATTATGAAAGTTTCTGATTAAAACTCTCAATATCCTAATGGTTTTATTGCTTTTTTAATTTCGTCAAAAACTAGTGGATTATCTACAGTAGCAGGCATTTCCCAGTCTACATTGTCTGCTATTTTCCTAATCGTAGCTCTGAGTATTTTGCCTGAACGAGTTTTAGGAAGAGCAGACACTACAGCTACTGACTTAAAGGCTGCCACGGGACCTATCTCAGTTCTTACTAAATCTATAATCTCTTTACAAATAACTTCATCAGGTTTGTTACATCCATTGTTTAAACAAACCAGACCTAAGGGTACTTGTCCTTTAAGATTATCTAATACGCCTATAACTGCACATTCAGCAACATCAATATGATTTGATACAGCTTCCTCCATTGCCCCAGTGGATAATCTATGACCAGCAACATTTATTACATCGTCAGTTCTCGACATTATATATAAATACCCATCTTCATCCTGATATCCCGCATCTCCTGTTTCATAGTATCCAGGAAAAGTTGATAAATATGACTCTATATATCTGTCATCTGCATTCCACAAAGTAGGCAAAGAACCTGGAGGCAAAGGTAGTTTAATTGATATGGCTCCTAGAATACCTGGGCCTACTTCCTTACCGTCTTCGGATAAAACTTGGACGTCATACCCTGGCATAGCTAATGTTGGAGATCCTATTTTAATTGGCAAACTTTCTATACCCATTGGATTTGCAGCAATAGGCCAACCAGTTTCTGTCTGCCACCAATGATCTATAATTGGAATTTTTAGTTTGTTCTCTAACCACAGAACTGTATCAGGATCTGCTCTTTCTCCTGCAAGAAATAAAGTTTTAAAATTAGTTAAATCAAAATTTTTAATAAATTCACCATTGGGGTCATCTCTTTTTATTGCTCTTAAGGCAGTAGGTGCAGTAAAAAGGACTTTCACTTTATATTCAGATATAATCCTCCAAAAAGTACTAGCATCAGGTGTTCCAATTGGTTTCCCTTCAAATAGTATAGTGGTACAACCATGAAATAACGGTGCGTAAACAATATAAGAATGACCAACCACCCAACCTATGTCAGAAGCCGCCCAATAAACATCTCCAGCTTCAACATTATAAATATTTTTCATTGACCATTTTAATGAAACAGCATGACCTCCATTATCCCTGACAACTCCTTTTGGCTTTCCGGTTGTACCTGAAGTATAAAGAATATAAAGAGGATCATTCGCGCTTACTTCTATGGGGTCAGCTAATGGAACGTCTTTAATTGCATCGTACCAATCTATGTCTTGATTAATATAAAGTTCTGCCTTTAAAGCTTCACGTTGAAATATTATACATTTATTTACTTTATGTTTAGCTATTTCAATAGCTTTATTTAAGAGTGGTTTGTATTCAATGATTCTATTAGGCTCGTGACCACAGGAAGCTGAAATTATCACTTTTGGTTTACAATCGTCGATACGAATAGCCAACTCATTTGATGCAAATCCACCAAAAACAACTGAATGAACTGCTCCAATTCGAGCACACGCTAACATTGAAACTATTGCTTCAGGTATCATCGGCATATAAATAATTACTCGGTCACCTTTTTGAACACCTTGCTTCAAAAGCGCGCCTGCAAATTGTGATACCTGATACTGCAACTCAGAGTATGATATTTTTCTTTTTACATTTGTTATTGGACTATCGTAAATTATAGCGTCCTGGTCACCTTTACCAGCAATAACATGTCTATCTATGGCATTATAACTTGTATTCAATGTGGCTTCTGGATACCATCTGTTGAAAGGTGTTTTTTCATCATCAAAAATTTTACTTGGTTTTGTGTTCCAATCAATATCCTTACTTAAATTTTTCCAAAACTGAATTGGATTATTCTTCCAACTTTCATAAATATTTTTATATTTTGCCAATTATTTCTCCCTAAAATAACTAGTTATTATTAGTTCTAGATTTCCTATAATTATGCATTCTTATTAATTGTGCTGATGCTTTGTTAATTGTAGTTGACGCTGCAAAAGGAATTGAGGTTCCGGGACCAAATATTGCAGAAACTCCAGCATCATATAAAAAATTATAATCTTGTGCAGGTATTACGCCTCCGCATACAACAAGAATGTCATCTGCTTGCCTTTTCTTAAGCTCATCTATTAATTCAGGTATTAACGTTTTGTGACCTGCTGCAAGAGAAGATACCCCGATGACGTGCACACCTAAGTTTATAGCCATTTCGACAGCCTCTGTTGGTGTTTGAAACAGGGTACCAATTTCAACATTAAAGCCAATATCTGTGAATGCTGAAGCAATCACTTTGGCTCCTCTATCGTGACCGTCTTGGCCTAACTTAGCCATAAAGATTTTAGGACTTTCTCCAGCAATATTTTTAAAATTATCAAGGGCTTTATCAACTTCTATAAAATCATTTTTATTAGTATATGAGTTTTTATAAACATTTTTTACTATTTCTTGTTTAACACCATAACGACCATAAACTTCTTCCAAGGCATATGAAACCTCTCCAACAGTAGCTCTTCCTCGCATTGCAATTATAGCAAGGTCAAGTAAATTTCCTGAATTCTCTTTCGCAGCTTTTTTTAAATTATTAAGAGCATGATAAACCTGATCAGAATCTCTTAGGCTTTTTATTTTCTTCAGCTTTTTTATCTGTTCATCACGTACAGCATTGTTATCTATATCAAGAACGTCAATGGGATCTTGTTGTTCAGATTTAAATTTATTAACACCAACTATAACCTGCTCACCAGAATCTATTTTTGCTTGCCGCTTTGTAGCTGACGTTTCAATTTCAGACTTTGGAAATCCTTCAATAACCGCTACTGTCATTCCTCCCATTTCTTCAATTTTTTCAATCAATTCATTTGCTTTTTCTATTAATTCTTTTGTAAGATTTTCAACAAAATAACTTCCAGCAAGTGGATCAACAGTATCAGCAATACCAGTCTCATTTTGAAGAATTAATTGTGTATTTCTTGCTATTTTAGCTGAAAAATCCGTTGGCAATCCAATCGCCTCATCAAATGAATTTGTATGAAGTGACTGTGTCCCACCTAAAGTGGCAGCTAACGCTTCAATAGTTGTTCTAATTATATTATTATATGGATCTTGCTCTTGAAGACTTGCACCAGAAGTTTGGCAATGTGTTCTTAACATTTGCGATTTTGGATCATTACAATTAAATAGTTTTTTAGTCCACACTGACCATAAATAGCGCGCAGCTCGAAGTTTTGCTGCTTCCATAAAAAAATTCATGCCAATAGCAAAGAAAAAAGATAATCTTGGTGCGAAGTCGTCAACTAATAAACCTGTCTTAGTGGCAGCTCTAATATATTCTATTCCGTCAGCAATTGTAAAAGCTAATTCTTGAACAAGCGAGGCACCAGCTTCTTGCATATGATAACCTGAAATAGATATAGAGTTAAACTTAGGCATTTTCTTAGATGTATAATTAATAATATCAGAAACGATTTTCATTGAAGGTTCTGGCGGGTAAATGTAAGTATTCCTAACCATGAACTCTTTTAAAATATCATTTTGTATGGTTCCACTTAACTCTGAAACATCAACACCCTGTTCTTCTGCTGCCACAATATATCCAGCTAATACTGGAAGAACAGCCCCATTCATTGTCATTGAAACTGACATTTTATCTAGAGGTATTCCATCAAATAAGATTTTCATGTCCTCAACACTATCAATTGCAACGCCAGCTTTACCTACATCACCGTGAACCCTTTCATGGTCTGAGTCATAACCTCTATGAGTTGCTAGATCAAAAGCAACGGATAATCCTTTTTGACCAGAAGCCAAATTTTTTTTATAAAATTGATTTGACTCTTTTGCAGTTGAAAAGCCTGCATACTGTCTAATAGTCCAAGGCCGTCCAGTATACATTGTAGCCTTCGGTCCTCTTAAAAAAGGTTCTGCTCCAGGGTATGAATTAAGATGCTGTATATTCTTTATATCTTCTGAAGTGTATAGTGGCTTAATATTTATTCCTTCTGGAGTTTCAATAAAAATACCATCAATATCTTGCTTTTTAAGCTCTTTAAGAGCATTTCTTTTCCAATTTTCTAAATTAGAATTTTCATCAGTCATTTGGACCTCATAAATTTAATTTTGTTTTATTTTTCAAAATTGAATTCCATTATTGTTTCGTCAACTGATACTATGTCACCTTGTCTAAATTTTATTTTATTAATCATACAATTTTTTTCGGCCAACAAAGTATTTTCCATTTTCATGGCTTCAACTACACATAGAGCTTGACCTTCCTCAACAGTATCACCTTCTTTAACCAATAACTTGATTAGCTTACCAGGCATGGGGCATAAAAGCAGATTTGACTTATCTATAATTTTCATTGGTTTCATATACTTATGATAATTAGCGACATGTTTTGGTAAAATAAGCGCAGATAACGTAATTCCTCTATAACTCAATTCTAGATTTGGAACAGTATTATTAATTCTACATTGAATTAATTCCGGCATGGATTTTTTATTTGTATCAAATAACTTTATATTAGCGGTAACCAATTTGGTGACGTAATTTTTTTGAAGGTTTATCTTGATATAATCATTAATTATGTCTGGTACATTCTTCAACGGTAATGGCTTTATATAAATTTCATGGTTAGATATTAAGGATTTATTAATTTTAAATTGAAAATTTATTGTTTCTGAAGCTATGTTTTTATTCTTTATTTGTACTTCCCATTCTTCTGAAATACCATTATCAATTAAAAAATCTTTGGATAATTCGCTTAAGTGATAAGCTAAAAATAATGTTGATAATATCCATTCCTCGTTTTTATCTAGCACTCGGCCATGAAACCCATTAGGATACTCTTCTTCAATAAATGATGTAGTTAAATCACCAGACTTAAATCTTTTACTTCCTAAAATAGATGATAAAAAGGGTATATTATGATCAATGCCCTCTAATAAAAATTTATCTAACGCAGATTCCATTCTCTCAATAGAAATTTCTCTTGTTTTACCCCAAGAACAAAGTTTAGCAATCATAGGATCATAAAACATGGAAACTTCATCACCTTCCCGAACACCAGTATCATTCCTTGTGATTGAGCCATCATCGTGTGTTTTTTCTTGAGGTGGGTGATATTTTGTCAACCTTCCAATTGAAGGTAAAAAGTTTTTATAAGGATTTTCAGCATATATTCTACTTTCGATAGCAGATCCATTTAGAACTATTTTATCTTGAGTAATTGTTATTTTTTTTCCATACGCTATACAAATCATCTGTTCTACTAAATCTATACCTGTAACTAATTCAGTTACAGGGTGCTCAACCTGTAATCTTGTATTCATTTCTAAAAAGTAAAAATTTTTGTTTTTATCAACTATGAATTCGACTGTACCTGCACTAGAGTAACCCACTTTTTTAGCTAATTTAACTGCTTGATTACCCATTTTTTTTCTAGTTACTTCGTCTAAAAATGGAGATGGCGCTTCTTCAATAACTTTTTGGTTTCTTCTTTGTATAGAACATTCTCTTTCACCTAAATAAATTGTGTTTCCATGTTTGTCAGCCAAAACTTGGATTTCAATATGTCGTGGTTCCGTTATAAATTTTTCAATAAAAATACGTTCGTCACCAAAACTATTAATTGCTTCACTAGTAGCTCTTTCAAACCCATCTGCAACTTCATCTCTTGAAAAAGCAATTCTCATTCCCTTACCGCCACCACCAGCACTAGCCTTAATCATAACTGGATAACCTATTTCGTCAGCTATTTGGACTGCTTTTTCTTTATTTTGAATTACTCCTATATAACCAGGTACAGTACTAATTTCAGCTGCTTTAGCTATTTTTTTTGACTCTATTTTATCTCCCATCGAGGCAATAGCTTTTTTGGAAGGCCCAATAAAAACAATACCTGCATTATCTAATGCTTCTGCAAAGTTAGCATTTTCAGATAAGAAACCGTATCCAGGATGTAACGCATCACATTTTTTATCTTTACATGCCTGTATTATTAGCTCAGGTTTTAAATAACTCTCTGAAGCTGGAGATTTACCAAGATAAACTGTTTCATCAGCCATACGTACATGTTCAGCATATCTATCTGCATCTGAATAAACAGCGACAGTTTTGATGTTCATTTTTTTTGCAGTTTTTATAACTCTACAAGCTATTTCTCCACGATTGGCAATTAAGATTTTTTTAAACATCGTAAACTTCTTTGATTGTTAAAGGGGTATATTACCAAATTTTTTCTTTGGATTACTTTGAGTTTTGTTCTTCAATTTTGAAAAAGCCTGAATTAATCTGAAACGTGAATTACTTGGAATAATAACGTCATCTAAAAATCCTCTTTCAGCTGCTATGAAGGGGTTTGCAAATCTTTCCTCATAATCGAGAGTTCTTTTTTCTATTTTTTGTGGATCATCTAATTCATTTCTGAACAATATCTCAACGGCACCTTTTGCACCCATAACTGCTATTTCTGCAGTAGGCCACGCATAATTTGCGTCTCCCCTGAGATGCTTAGAACTCATAACGTCATAAGCTCCACCATATGCCTTCCTAGTAATAAGCGTTACCTTTGGAGTGGTTGCCTCTGCATAAGCAAACAAAAGCTTTGCCCCATGCTTAATAATTCCTCCATATTCTTGCGTTGTTCCTGGCATGAACCCGGGTACATCTACTAACGTTAAAATAGGTATGTTAAAAGCATCACAAAACCTTACAAATCTGGCTGCTTTTCTACTCGAATCTATATCGAGACAGCCTGCTAAGACCATTGGTTGATTAGCAACCACTCCAATGGTCTGGCCATCTAACCTAATAAAACCAATTAGAATGTTTTTGGCATAATTTTCTTGTAATTCAAAAAAATCATATTGATCTGCAATTGATAGAATAAGTTCCTTCATATCATATGGTAAATTAGGGTTTTCTGGAATTATTGTGTCAAGAGCAAGTGAAATTCTTTTTTTGGAATCTTCTGTTTCTCTATTTGGAACTGGTTCTGCATTGTTGGAAGGAATATAAGTAATAAACTTACGAAGAACTGTTAAAGCCTCAACATCATTATTAAACGCAGCATCTGCCACTGAAGAAATTGTCGTATGAGTTTCTGCGCCTCCAAGTTCTTCGGCAGTAACTTCTTCAGAAGTTACAGTTTTCACAACATCAGGTCCGGTAACAAACATGTAACTTGTACCTTTAACCATAAAAGTGAAATCCGTCATTGCAGGAGAATAGACAGCTCCACCAGCACACGGTCCCATAATCATAGAAATTTGTGGTATCACTCCTGACGCCAAAGCATTTTGCAAAAACACATCAGCATATCCACCTAGAGATTCAACTCCTTCTTGAATTCTAGCACCTCCACTATCATTTAGGCCAACTATGGGCGCTCTGTTTTGAATAGCTAATTTCATTATTTTAACTATTTTTTTTGCATGATCTGAAGATAAGGAACCACCAAAAACTGTAAAATCTTGCGCATAAACGTAAATTAATCTTCCATTTACTTTACCTGAACCTGTTATTACACCGTCACCTGGAATTGTCTTTCCATCCATACCAAAGTCTCTAATACGATGAACAACAAACATATCTGTTTCTTCAAAAGAACCCTCATCCAATAGTGTTATTATTCTCTCTCTTGCTGTAAGTTTTCCTGAAGAATGCTGTTTGTCAATTCGCTTTTCACCACCACCTAAGCGAGCTTGATCTCTTCTAGACTGCAGTTCCAAAATAATTTCTCTGCTTGATTTTTTAATAACTTAGTCCCCCAAAGTGCATAAAATATATATTTATCAAAAATTAAGAAAATTAACTAGTAATAAACATTATTATGTTAGCATTTAATAAATGAAATAAATGACTAAAAAAAGTTAGTTTGATTATAATTTTGGTGTTTTATGCTGTTAAAAGCTTTTTTGAGTAATATTTAGAAAGCAAATAAGAAATTAAATTATTTTACGAATATTTTTAGGAGAGTTTATGAAAGAAATATTATCAGAAATAGGAAGACTTAATCACATTGCTATCGCAGTACCTAATATACAAAAAGCTTCCACTATTTGGAAAAGTGCCTTAGGCGCAAACATTAGCTCAACTCAATCGTTACCTGAACACGGCGTTAAAGTAGTATTCATTGAATCTCCTAATACAAAAGTAGAATTACTGGAACCTTTGAATAAACAGAGCCCTATTACTAAGTTTCTTGAAAAAAATCCAAATGGTGGAATGCACCATATCTGTTATGAAGTGTTTAACTTAGAAAATGCAATAGAAAAACTTATAGTCGCTGGAGTAAAGATTTTAGGTGACGGTATTCCTAAGATTGGCGCTCATGGTAACCCCGTCATATTCCTTAACCCTGGTGACTTCTCAGGAACATTAATTGAATTAGAGGAAATTAAATCAAATTAAATATTTTGCTGATATTGAACAGGAGAACCACATTTTTTACAAATTAAATTTGATTTCCTTCTGTGAACCTTTTGTTCCCAACAATGGTTGGCGCAAAACCTAATCCACTTATAATCTGAAAACTCAAGAGTATGACAACGTTTTGCTGAACATCCTAATTTACTAGCCATTGCTTTCCAAACTTTATCATGTCCATGCTTAGGACCAACTATAGCATGGGCAATTTCGTGAAGTATAGTATCTTGAATATCTTCTTTAGATGAATTCTTTATAAAATTTCTTGAAAATGATATTTTTTTTTCATTAAAATGACAGGCACCAGCTCTAACTTTTGCAAAATCAAGCTCAAGATTCCAATCAAAAAGGTTATTTTTATCCATTTCAGATCTTGCTAAAATTAGAAAGTCTTTAAAGACTTGCGTTTTCTCAACAGTTGTTGTTTTTTTCTTCGTTTGAGGTCTATTTACAGATCCATTTAATATTTTTTTTATTTTTAGAAAATGTTTTATCATATTATCTTTTAAGCAATGTATAAGTTGATATTAGTATATAAATTTTGAATTAAAGGAACCAAAAAAATTGCTTGAATTGAAAAATATATCTTTAAAATGGACCTCTCCTAGAGAGGATGAATTTATCAAGAATTTAAATCTAAAAGTCGAAAAAGGAAAAATTTTAACTGTTTTTGGTGTTAGTGGAGTTGGAAAGTCATCATTAATAAATGTAATTTCTGGAATTTTTGAAGATAATTTATCATTTACAGGCGATATTGTTCTAAATAATAAAAGATTAAACGAAACAGCTCCTGAAAACAGAAGAATAGGTCTTTTGCTCCAAGAAGGATTGTTATTTCCTCATTTAACAGTAAAACAAAATCTTCTTTTTGGTATGAATAAAAATCTCAAAAATAAAGAAAAATCATTATTAATTGAAAATTATTTACAAAAATCAAATATGGATGGATTTCAAGAAAGGTATCCCAACACTCTATCAGGTGGCCAAAAAGCAAGAATTGCTTGTCTTCGGGCTATATTATCAGAGCCTATTGCTTTATTATTAGATGAACCTTTTTCATCTTTAGACCCAGACCAAAGAAATAGCTTTAGATTATTTGTAATCAAGCAAGTTAAGGATAAAAATATTCCATGTATACTTGTAACACACGATGAGAGTGATAAGGCTATTAGCGATTATAAACCTTTGGATTTGAGTTCGTTTCATAGATAAAGATTTTAAATAATATTTCTTTTCTAAAATAATTTTATTTGTTACTTATTATTATTTTAAACTAAAAGGTGTGTAATGAATTCTTCTTTAAATGCTTCAAAAATTATTATTGATGAAGACGTTAAATCTGAAATCTCTGAAGACGAGGCTGAAAAAGCCGTCAAAATATTAATTGAGTACATTGGCGAAGATCCCAATAGAGAAGGTTTATTAGAAACACCTAAAAGGGTAATTAAATCTTTTAAAGAATTTTATGCTGGTTACGATCAAAACCCACAAGAGTTATTGTCTAAAACATTTGAAGATATCGAAGGTTATAATGATATTGTATTATTAAAAAATATAAACTTTGAAAGCCACTGTGAGCATCACATGGTTCCTATTATTGGAAGTGCCAGCATTGGTTATTATCCTGATAAAAGAGTAGTGGGAATTTCTAAATTGGCAAGAGTTTTAGACGCTTTTGCTAAGAGATTGCAAACACAAGAAACGATGACAGCACAGATAGTTGATTGTATTGATAAAGCTTTAAAACCAAAAGGTACTGCTATTTTTATTGACGCAGAGCATCACTGTATGAGCACAAGAGGCGTATCGAAAAATGATGTAACCATGACCACTAACCAATTTAGCGGTTGTTTTTTAGAGAATGTGAATTTACAAGATAGATTTTTGAACATGATCAAATAATTATTACATATTTTTACAATTAGTTTGAAGTAACAATTTTATGAAATTTGCACCAATAATTTATCTAATAGGTATGCTTTTATGCATATTATCATTGTTTATGTTAATTCCTGCATTGGTAGATTGGTTTTATGGAAGCAGAGATTGGCCAGCTTTTATAGCTTCATCTCTTACAACTTTAATTGTTGGAGGGGCTTTGTTTCTTTCTGCTAGAGGCAGTGCTACGGAACATTTAGAATTAAGACAAGCTTTTTTATTAACCAACAGTGCATGGATATCCATTGCTTTATTTGGTTCATTACCGTTTTTATTTTCAGATATTAATATGAGTATTACTGATGCCATTTTTGAATCAACATCTGGTATTACAACAACTGGTGCAACGGTAATTGATACATTAGATTCAACTTCTCATGGAATTTTAATTTGGCGTGCACTGCTTCAATGGTTAGGTGGAGTTGGTATTATTGTAATGGCACTTGCAATTTTACCAATGTTATCAATAGGAGGCATGCAACTTTTTAAAACCGAATCATACGAAACACCTGACAAGGTTGTTCCAAAGGCAGCAAGTTTTGCAGCAGGAATAAGTATAGTTTATATAACATTGACTACCGCTTGGGCGTTTATGTTATGGGGTGCGGGAATGCCAATTTTTGATTCAGTTGCCCATGCTATGACAACTCTTGCAACTGGAGGTTATTCCACAAAGTCATTATCTTTAGCTGCATTTAATTCTTCTACTATTGAGATCATTATAATTTTTGGAATGATTGTAGGCTCTTTACCTTTTGTTCACTATTTATCTATAACAAAAAATGGTTGGCAAAATTTAATTAAAGATGATCAGGTTAGGTGGTTTTTTATTCTGATAATATCAGCAGTTCTGATTATCACTATTTATCTCAATCTTAACAATATCCCTTATCTTGATGCGCTGAGATTAGCTTCTTTTAATGTGATTTCAATTATTAGTGGAACTGGTTTTGGCACATCTGACTTTAATAATTGGGGTGGTTTTCCTACAACTTTACTCTTGATACTCATGTTTGTTGGAGGTTGTGCAGGTTCAACAACTTGTGGACTTAGAATGGCCAGAATTCAAGTTTTAGTTGCAAATGCAAAAGCACAAATATCTAAACTCATAAGACCTCACGCAGTGGTAGTTTCTTATTACAACCAGAAACCAATACCTGAGAACGTAGCTGAATCTGTTATGGGTTTCTTTTTTCTTTATATAATTTCCTTTGCAATTCTTGCTTGTTTGTTAGGAGGATTAGGTTTAGATCTAATAACATCTATATCTGGAGCCGCTTCAGCGATTGGTAACGTTGGTCCTGGATTAGGTGATATTATAGGTCCATCAGGCTCTTATAAATCAATTCCAGACATTGGAAAACTATTTTTGTGCGCTGGCATGATTTTAGGAAGATTAGAAATATTTGCTATATTAGTGATGTTTTCTCCATTATTTTGGAAAAATTAAAATCCAGTTATCACACATAATTAAAAGATCTTTCCATTTTACAAAACTCACATATTACTTTGATGTTTCCTTTTTCGTCTGCAATCTCATTTAATTCATCTTTATTTAAATTTTTTATAGCTAACTCTACTTTCTCTTTTGAACATCTACATTTATCTTGAACAACTATTTCATCATATACGGTTACACCAACTTCATTAAATAATCTAAAAAGAATATCCCTAGATGTTAAGGAAACAGATAAGCACTCTTCTTTTTTTAAAGTTGACAAAAAATTTAATGAATTTTCCCAAACTTCTTTATTTTCTTCTTCATCCATATCTGTTTTATTAGGCAATTTTTGAAGCATTATTAACCCAGACGGAAATAATTTTTCTTTAGACGAACATTCAGAACCATAATTGTTAAAAACAACAAATTTAGTTTCCAGTTGTTCTGAATTATTAAAATATAACTCTGCAGACTTAGAAATACTTTTATCTTCAAGAGCAACAATCCCTTGATACCTTTTAGAGTATTTACCTTGATCCAATGTGAAGGTTATATGACCAGAAACCATTAATGAAATTAAGTCTTTATCTTGAATTGTCAAATCTGTGTTGAAACCGACGTATCCTCGGAGAAATCCATTGTTTGTTACATCAGAAAATAAAGTATGAACTTCCCCAGTACCTTTAGCTTGAATAGTAAATACACCATCATGCTTCATTCTAGAACCTAAACACGCAGTTATAGTTAAAGTATCCGCAAGTAGACTCTCGATATTTTGGGGATACTTATGACGTTTGATAATATCTGATACTGCTGTTCCAAGTCTTACGATGCTGCCTCTAACTCTATTACCGCCTAATTGAAATGGAATTATGTGATTATCAAGTTTCATGTGATTTTGACTATAATAAAATTAATTTGAATTCAAACAGAAATGCATAATCGCTTTTTGTGCATGCAATCTATTTTCTGCCTCATCAAAAACAACAGATTGTTTTCCTTCAAGAACCTCAGAACTAACTTCTTTGTCACGATAAGCAGGCAAACAGTGCATAAAAATTGCATTGTCTTTTGCCTGTCTCATAATATTTTTATTGACTTGAAATGGTAAATATATTTCTTCAGAAACAGATCCTTCATCTCCCATAGACTGCCAAGTATCAGTAATAACACAATCAGCTCCTTCAGAAACTTGAAGTGGGTTATGATTGATTTTAATTTTTTTATTTATTTTATTGGCCCAGGAAATAGTATTTAAATTAGGTATAATTCCTTTGGGACAACCTATATTTAGTTCAAAGTCTAGTATAACAGATGCTTCAATCCAACTTTGTAAAACGTTATTACAATCACCAAACCAAGCAATTTTTTTATTTTTAAGGTCACCCAAATGTTCTTTAATTGTAACTAAATCAGCAACAACCTGACATGGATGGCTGAAATCAGTCAAAGCATTAATAACTGGAAGATTTGAAACTTTGGAAAATTTCTTTATCTGATCATGCCCAAAACATCTAATTACAACCATATCAGCATATCTCTCCAGAACTCTGGCTGTGTCTTCAATAGTCTCTCTTTCACCCAATTGCATTTCTTTTTCATTGAGTAAATAAGTCATTCCACCAAGCTGGTTTATACCAACTTCGAAAGAAATTCGAGTTCTAAGCGAAGGTTTTTCAAAAATCAATACAACGTGCTTATCTGTCATAAATTTTGAATGCTCTTGATTTTTCCATTTTATGGATAATGAAATTATATCTAATAATTGATCTTTTGATAGATCTTTTAAATCTATGAAATTAGGCATATTTTATTTTTTCTTAATCTCGAGAATTACTTGATTAAGCAACTCAAAAGCCATATTAATCTCTTCTTTTGAGGTGTTTAAAGGAGGTAACAATCTAATAGTGTTTTCAGCAGCTCCTACTAATAAAAGACCTTTTTCTCTAGCAATATTTCCAAAATCTGCTGCTGTATAGTTTTCGTTTAACTCGAAACCTCTTAACATTCCAGAACCTTTTTTTCTAACAATTACAGAAAAATTATTCTTATCATTTAAAATCAATTCATCCATTTTATTATCAAAATACCTAATGGTATCTCTTAAAGATTGTAAAAAACCGTCTTCTAATAAAAGATCAAGAACAGCGTTGGCTGATCGCATGGCTAATGGATTACCTCCAAATGTACTTCCATGAGTTCCCGGAACCATGGCGTCTCCTACTTCAGCTTTTGCCATTACAGCACCAACAGGAAAACCACCGCCAAGTCCTTTAGCTAGAGCAATTATATCTGGTTCAATTTCTTCTTGTTGATAGGCAAATAATGTTCCTGATCTACCCATACCTATTTGCACCTCATCTGAAATTAATAAAGATCCATTTTCTAAAGCTATATCCTTTAATAATTTAAGATAACCGTCGGGAGCTTTCCTAGCTCCTCCTTCACCTTGGACAGGTTCAACTAAAATAGCTGCAACATGCCTACCTATAAGTTTTTTTAAACTTTCTATATTACCCCATTCTACATGAGTAAATCCTTGAGCAGATGGCCCGAAGCCTTCTCTAAATAAAGGTCTATCGTTAGCAGCTAACATAGCAAGAGTTCTTCCATGAAAAGCACCTGTTGCGCATAAAATCTCAGTTCTGTCTTTTTCACCATTTGCCCACGCATACCTTCTTGCAACTTTAACAGCACCTTCAGTAGCCTCCGCACCAGAATTACAGAAAAAAACCCTTTCAGCACATGAGTTAGCAACAAGTTTTTCTGCCACCACCTCTTGTTCTGGAATTCTGTATAAATTTGAAGTGTGCCAAAGCTTATTTGCTTGCTCTGTAAGAGCTTCAACCAACTTTGGATGACAATGCCCAAAAGCATTCACAGCTATGCCACTAGCATAGTCTAAAAATCTATTGCCATCTTCAGAAAACAGAAAACTGCCTTTACCATGTGTAAAAGCGATATCTATTCTTCCATAGGTTGTCATGATTGACGGGCTTATAGCCATTACAAACTCATTCTTATTAATTATAAAAAACTAATATACCAAGAAGATTATAAAAAGAAAAAGAAATAAATTTGTAAATTGATTTATATAAAATGTTTTGCCAATTTTAAGCCTTGAGCCTGATAATTACTATTTCCCCCGGCTTCACCATATAAATGATTAGGTACGCTTGCCATTGGTTCATAAACCAATCTACAAACTGTTTGATCTTGCTCGATTAAGAACGGAACATCATGAGACCTAACTTCTAAAACAGCCCTAGTTTCAGAAGCTCCTAATTCGTTTAAACCAAAACCGGGATCAAAAAAACCTGCATAATGAGCTCTAAACTCTCCAACTTTAGTATCATATGCTCTCATTTCAGCTGCATAGTTAGAGGGTACAGATACATATTCCTTGCTTGCCAAAATATAAAAAGCATCTGGACTTAAAATTAGAGAACCTACATTTTTATCATTTTTAGAAGAGTAAGATTGTGAAATTAAGTCCTCTGTTGTTATTTTTTCCCAAAAGAGTTCTTTTTTGTAAAAGTTAGGTTTGTCAATATCAATAAGCATAGAATGTTTTCTAGCTTTGTAACCTATTAGACCGTTTTTACCTATCAAGTCTACTGAAAGAGGAACACCATTTTTAATTTTATCAGGTAGATTTTCGTCATCTTGACTTCTTACTAAACCTACATGTTCTTGTAAAATTTCCATTTCCTTATCACTAGTAATTGACACACCTCTCCTTAATCTAAGCTGATTCAGTCTAGATCCTGTTCTTACTAAAACTGAAAAGGTTCTAGGAGAAATTTCGGCGTAAAGAGGCCCTTGGTATCCAGAAGGAACATCCTCAAACTCTTGAGCGCCATCTACTATTAATCTTGTAAAAACGTCTAGTCTACCTGTCGAACTTTTAGGATTGGCAATTCCTGACAAATCATTTGGTAAAGATAATTCTTCTAAAAGTTTTACTATATAAACGCAACCACATTCAAGCACTGCTCCGTCCATAAGGCTAAACTCGTGCATAGCAAGTGTTTTTAATCTATTAGAGACTTTATTGCCTTTACCTGGAAGAAATGAAGCGGGAACCCTCCATGCTTTAATACCTAGCCTTAGATCAATAGAAGCAGGTTGTATAATTTCTTTATCAATTTCTTGCTCGCTATAAATAGTATTGTTATTAATTAAACTGAATATTTCTTGGCTTGATAAAACACCATTTTCTTTTTTTTCTTTGTTCATTTTAGATTTTCCACAAAAGTAATTAACACTCTAAGATCTAAGTCTGTAACCCGACTTTAAAATATACCATCCAAAAGATCCAAGAATTACATTACAAACAAATAATATCAAACTTCCTGTTATTGGAGATGCGTCACTTATTCCTAAAAAGCTAAATCTCAGACCATCAATGGCATAAAAAATTGGATTACAATAAGCTACAATTTTAAGTGATTCTGGAAGCCTTTCTATCGAATAAAAAGTACCTGACAAAAAAGCTAGGGGCTGAATAATAAAATTAGATATAATTGCTAATTGATCAAATTTTTGAGCCCAAATACCTGCCATCATACCTATAGTTGCTAGAGCAAAAGCTCCTTGAAACAAAAACAATAACATCCAGAAAAAATGATTTGGGAAATTTAAAATGCCTAGGGCCCAAAGCAAACAAAACGATGCAGTAAAGACACACAGACCCCTGGTAACTCCAGCTAAAGTATGTGCAATTAAAATTTCTATTGGTCCTAATGGTGACATTAAAAGGTCTACAATTGAGCCTTGAACTTTAGCCGTCATAAAAGCAGATGAAACGTTAGCAAATGAATTTTGTAAAACACTCATCATTATTAAACCGGGGACTAGAAATGTTATAAAAGGAATGCCAATAAAACCGGCATTCCTGTCAATAGCAATTGAAAAAACTACTACAAAAAGTAAAGTTGTTATCATAGGAGCGGTGATAGTTTGCAAAAATACGTTAGTGAATCTTTTAACTTCCTTTAAATAAAGAGTATATAAAGCAGTCCAATTTACAGCTCCAATATCTCTTCTAACGCCTAAATTTAAATTTTTATTAATCACATTTTTACTCAAAAAATTAAAATGTTCACATTGCTTTTATAATGAATATATACTTGTATATAATTAGGATGAATAAACTTCAATGAACAATTTATGAATACAGAAGAAAAAATAATTAAAAGACTGAGAAACTCAGCTATGTCCTATTTGGCTCGTTATGAAGTTTCAGAATTCCAATTCAAAAATACTATGAAAAGAAAATTATCTTACTTTGAAAACAACTTAAATGAATTAGAAAAAGATAAATTAATTAACCAAATTAAATCAGAAATGGTTTCATCCTGTTTCATAGATGATAATAGATACGCCGAAACAAAAATCCGTTCGATAAGAAGACAAGGTGGATCACAAAGGTTAATTTTTGCAAAATTAAATGAAAAAGGTATTTCAAAGGATGTTATTCAATCTGCCCTTAACATTGTAGATGAAGGTTATGAAAATCCAGAAATAATAGCTGCAGTTAATTTTATAAAGAAAAAAAAATAGGTGTGTTTTATAAAAATAAAAAAACAAATGATGAAATAGATAATCATAATTTAAAAGATAAATGGTATGGTGCTCTGGCTAGAAGAGGGTTTTCTCTAGAAATAGTAAAAAAAGTTCTTGATATTAAAGATATTAATAACGCTGATTTAATTTTAGAAGGTAATGTGAAATAACAGAAGTAATTAGGAGTTAAAATAATGAAAAATGACAATATTTTTAAACCAGCATCAAATATTGTTGATAATTGCCATGCAGATAAAGCAACTTATGATCAGATGTATAAAGAATCTATTACCTACCCTGATATATTTTGGAATAATCATGGAAAAAGAATTGATTGGATTAAACCATATACTAAAGTAAGTAACGTATCGTATAAAAAAGACGACGTTTATATAAAATGGTATGAGGATGGAACTCTTAACGCCAGCTTCAATTGCCTAGATAGACATCTAAAGACTAAAGGAGACGCAACCGCAATTATTTGGGAAGGAGATGATCCAACAGAGTCTAAACACATCTCATATAAAGAACTTCATAAAGAAGTTTGTAAATTTTCAAACGTTCTCAAAAAAGCAGGTGCCCAAAAAGGTGACCGAATAACAATTTATATGCCTATGATACCCGAGGCAACAATTGCTATGTTAGCTTGTACAAGAATAGGGGCCATTCATTCAGTAGTTTTTGGTGGTTTTTCTCCTGAAGCATTAGCCGGAAGAATTGAAGATTGTAATTCAACAATTATTATTACTGCTGATGAAGGTGTTAGAGGTGGGAAAGCTATTCCTCTAAAATCAAATACAGATGAGGCTATTTCAAAAGCAAAAATGTGTAAGACTTCAATTGTAGTCAAAAGAACAGGAGCAAATGTTAATTGGATTAAGGGACAAGATCTTTGGTACCATGAAGAAATGGAAATGGCATCAGATGAATGCCCACCAACTGAAATGAATGCTGAAGACCCTATGTTTATATTATATACTTCTGGTTCGACAGGAAAACCTAAGGGTGTACTCCATACTACTGGTGGCTACATGGTCTACGCATCCATGACACATCATTATGTTTTTGATTATCAAGAAAATGAGATTTATTGGTGTACTGCAGACGTTGGTTGGGTTACGGGTCATTCATATATTGTTTATGGACCATTATCTAATGGAGCTACTACTTTAATGTTTGAAGGAGTACCAAACTATCCTTCTGTAAGCAGATTTTGGGAAATTGTTGACAAACACAAAGTGAATATATTCTACACTGCTCCTACTGCTATTAGAGCATTAATGGCCGAAGGAAACGAACCTGTAAATAAAACAAGTAGAGATAGCTTACGAATTTTGGGCAGTGTTGGAGAACCCATAAATCCAGAAGCCTGGAATTGGTATAATAATGTCGTTGGGAACGGGAAATGTCCAATAGTTGATACTTGGTGGCAAACTGAAACTGGCGGTATATTAATAACACCATTACCAGGTGCAACACCTACAAAACCAGGATCTGCTACTAAACCATTCTTTGGAATCCAGCCAATTTTAGTAGATGCAGAAAATAATGAATTAGATGGACCTGCAGAAGGTAATTTATGCATTAAAATGTCATGGCCTGGTCAAATGAGAACGGTATATGGTGATCATCAAAGGTTTATAGACACTTACTTTTCTACTTTTCCAGGACGTTATTTTTCAGGAGATGGTTGTAGGATAGATGAAGATGGATATTTTTGGATTACCGGTAGAGTTGATGATGTAATCAATGTTTCTGGTCATAGAATGGGTACTGCTGAAGTTGAGTCTGCGCTAGTTTCTCATCCTAAAGTTGCCGAAGCAGCTGTTGTGGGATATCCTCATGACATTAAAGGCCAAGGTATTTATGCATATGTGACTGTGAATATAGATGTTAAGACATCAGACGAATTATTGAATGAATTAAAAAAATGGGTAAGAAAGGAAATAGGTCCTATTGCAACTCCAGATTTAATTCAATTTGCTCCTGGCCTTCCAAAAACAAGATCAGGGAAAATAATGAGACGAATTCTAAGGAAAATTGCTGCAAATGAATATAATGAACTTGGAGATGTTTCAACATTAGCTGATCCTCTTGTGGTAGAAAACTTAGTTGAAAACAGAAAAAATAAATAATTTATTGTTAATTCTAAGTTAAATACCCCAAATTCTATTTGTAAACTCCGGATAGAACTCTGATACCATAGGAGCAATTTTGTCCCTTAAAGTTTTTAATCTAGTTGTATCAGGATTTAACATGTCTGATATATTTTCACTAATATCAAATTTAAATCCTGTTAACTCTTTTATATCTTGAATTGTCTGGTTCTGGTTTAATTTTAGTAAAGAGAATTTTTTGAGATTTTTATTAAATTTAAATAAAGCTCTATTGGTTATGAGGTATTTAGGGCCTCCAGGTCTGTAAATGTTTTCGTCTGACGCACCTGGAGCAGAAATAAAGTCTACTTGATCAACTAAAGTACGTGGAGAATGTTCTTCTCTAAATAATATTATTTGAGGTACTACAAAATACATTAGTGCAGAGCCAAAAGAACCAGGAAATCTTTTTTCTATTTTGGGGTATGTTCCAGTACCTACTAAATTAATATTAGCTTGTCCGTCTATTTGAACTCCACCAAGGAAAAAAGTATCGATCCTCCCTTGTGCTGCGCAATCAAAAAGCTCTCTGGCTCCATCTGTAAAATTATTATATTTATTAGAATGCAAAATAGTCACTCTTAATCTTTTGTTATTTAATTTTGCTTCTTCTTTTGCCAAAAGAGCGGCTGCTCCAGGAATAGGTGATGCAGCACCTACTGCCACATGTTTATCATTTACTAATAAATCAGCTAATTGACTTATTAAAAGTTCTTCCCTTTTGATATCTGAATTCACTTATTTTCCCCTAATACTAAATAAATAAAGATTGATTCATATAATCATCAAAACCTTGTTTAGTTTTTGCTGCTAAAGAATATTTTTTTATTTCTTTATTATCAGCAGGATATACGCCAGGAAGAGCGCATGGCCAGGCACCATTTTTAACTATAGATATACCATTAATATAAAGTCCCGGCAGACAAGTCGCCGCAGATAATTCATCTTCAAAAAAATCAGTATCTAAAATTTTTTCTACAGTAACAAATACCTTCTTTGAGGCATGAGCTAAAGTAGCAAGTTCTCTTCTTCTACCAATTTGTATATTTCCATTTCTATCAGCACATGATGCATGAAAAACTAAAATATCTAATTGAACTGCTGGAAGTAATAAAATAGGTTCATTTAGAGCACCTGAGGATTTCATTGGATTCTCAATAATACACCAATCTTTTCGATGCTTTTGAATATCAGATCCAATAACACCTCTAAGTGGCATAAAAGGAACAGATTTTTCTGTAGCTTGAAGTTGAGCATGTAACGCTGGACAAGTTGAATCTTTAATTAAAATACTTCCATTTTCAACTGCTTCTGAAAATCTTGGTGCCAAACCAAATTCACCAAGTGTTACTGCTGCGGCTTCTATCTCTGAAACACAACCACTTCCAATCAACATATCTCCTTGAATAGTTGTCAAAGGAAGGCAATACAACTTTAAATCTTTTATACCTTTTTTTATTAATCTCTTTGTAAACTCTATTGGAACTCCAGAGTAATCGGCTGGTACTCCTAAAATACATCCATCTTTAACTTCATTTACAATTTCTTTGAGTGAGAGTTCATCAAATGATTTCATTAATTTTCTCCACATAAAAATTATTAAATTTTAATAACTACTTTTTTTTCCTGATTTATATTTTGAAATCGATTCTTTTAATATTTTTTCTTCTTCACAACCAAGGAAACATATACTTTCTAATTTTTTTAAATTTGCCTCTGCTTTCTTTATTTGTCCTAATGTAAGAAACATTTCACCCTGATATTCTAGAGCACCTTTATGCTTTGGTGAGATCTTTAATGCTTTTCTATAATTAGAAGCAGCTTTTTTCATATTACCCAATTTTCTATTTGAATAGCCTAAATAATTATAAATATCTGGATCATTTTTTGAGTTAATTTCTGCTTTTTTTAAACTCTTAATTGCAGCGTCAAAAGATTTTTTCTTTATCAATTTCATAGCATCATAATAATATGTAGATTTAGTTATGCTAGTTTTACTATCTGAACTGGAACCTGCTGCATAAGAAGGAGAATTTAATAAACAAGTTATTATAATTAAAAACAACTTAAATTTATATTGAAAACAATTTTTTTTATATTGCAATTTTCATCTCCATTTATGAATATAATATACTAATAAGCTAAAGGTAGCCCATGAAATATTTATTAATGTTAACATTATCTCTATTTATTTTTAATAACAATAAGACTTTGAGTGATGTTATGCCAAATGATATATTTTCAGCAATAGAAGTTATTGAATTGCAAATGACATCTCTTCAAACCAACTCTGAGATTAATAACGCAGGTATTTATCAATGCTGGCTTTTTGCACATCCAGAAAATAAGAAATATACTGGTCCTTTTTCAAATTTTACAAGAATGATTACAGACACATCATATAAAATTTTATTAAATTCCTTAAAATTCCAAACTAAATTACTTTCAAAAGATAAAAAAAATGTAAAATATTCAGTAATTGTGGACGCTTATGATAATAAACGTTACATATTAAATTGGAGTCTAGAAAAAGCTAAGGTTAATAAAAATTGCAAGAATTGTTGGATGACATCCGCGGTAACACAACCTCAGTTCATAGGACAACTAAATTAAAGAGGAAAACATGAAAACAGCCAAAGATTACCTTAAAGAAGCTAATGAAGTAGTTAAGAGAATTGATGTTAATGAAGCTATTGAAAAACATAAATCCAAGTCATCAGTTTTTATAGACGTTAGAGATAGTTCAGATATAAAAAAAACTGGTACTATTCTTGATGGATTAGAAATACCGAGAGGTCTGATTGAATTTGTAGCAGACGAAGCCACTCCACTTTATAACTCCGCACTAAAGAAAGATGCTGAAATTATATTAATTTGTGGGGTTGGTGGACAAGCAGCGTTAGCTGGGAAAACCCTTATAGAAATGGGATATCAAAATGTTCTCAATGTTGGGGGAATTCCAGAATGGAAAAAAAATGGTGGACCAATGAAGAAATAATTTTTAAATGGATAAAAATATTTCCAAAAAAACTGTAGGCATTTTAATGCCTGGAGATATGGGGCACGGTTGTGGCCAAGCATTTAAAGAAAACGGTTTCAATGTAGTTAGCTGTTTAAATCAAAGAAGTGAAAGAACAAAAAAACTTGCGTATACTGCTGGTATAAAAGACTTAAAAACAATTGACAATGTAATAAAATCATCTGATTTAATTTTATCTATTCTTCCTCCAGAGTCAGCTCTTAAGCAGGCTGAAGCTATTAATTCAAAAATTTTAAAGCTTAAAAAACAAATCACTTATGTAGATTGTAATGCAATATCACCAAAGACAGCAAAAAAAATAAGTGATACTATTTCATCAAAATTTTGTAATTTTATTGATGCTGGTATTATCGGTCTAAATCCTATTGTTGAAAAAGGACAAACAAGGTTATATGTATCCGGCCCTAATACAGATCCAGTTAAAGTTCTCAATGGTAACGGCTTTATAATAAAAGATTTAGGGAGAGATATAGGAAAAGCATCTGCTATGAAAATGATATACGCAAGTGCTACTAAAGGAACCTTTGCTCTTCATGCAGCTGTTTTAACAACTGCGCATAAATTAGGACTATCTCCTGAGTATTTTGAAGAATTAAAATTTAGTAAACCAGAAATGTTGTCGGCTATGGAAAGAATGGTTCCAAGAATACCTCTTGATGCGGGAAGGTGGGAAGGTGAGATGCATGAAATTGCAGATACATTTTCAGATGCTGGTATTACACCAAAATTTCACCAAGCTTCAGCTGATATGATGAAGTTAGCAAATAAAACTCCTATTGCCAAAGAAACAAGAGAGACTGTTGATCAAAATAGATCACTAATTGAAGCTCTAGATATGTATGTTGAAGCATTAAAAAAATAGATATTCATATTTATATACTTTATTTTAATTAACATATACACTTTATAACAAAGCCTTCTTATTAATTTCATAGATGTATATTTCATGAGAAAAAATATTTTAAATTACGTCAATACAAAGTTTTTTTATGGTTGGATAATTGTAGGAATTGCCAACATTGGTATTTTTTCAAGTGGACCTGGACAATCTCATACCTTCAGCGTTTTTGTTGAACCAATTAGTCAAGACCTACAACTATCGAGTGCTTCAATTGCTTCAGCTTATGGATTAGCAACATTAATTGCCGCATTTCTACTTCCCTATATGGGAAAACTCATTGATAGATATGGCGCTAGATTTTCCCTTATAATAATAAGTATAATTCTTGGTATTTCATGCATATTTTTTGGAGCTGCGTCAAATTTTTTAATGCTTACTGTCGGGTTTGGTTTTTTAAGATTTTTTGGACAAGGTTCTCTGATGCTAGGTTGTGCAAATCTTGTTTCGCAATGGTTTGATAGCAAACGAGGTTTTGCGATGAGCCTTATGGCATTGGGCTTTGGAATGTCAATGGCAGTTCATCCTCCATTATCTCAATTGTTAATAGATGAGTATGGCTGGAAATACGCCTGGATAATTTTAGGCGTCTCTACATGGATAATAATGGTTCCAGCTTTATTTATCTTAGCCTGGAACAATCCTGAAAACATAGGTCTTAAACCAGATGGAGAAAAAAAAACTAAACTTACAAAAGACGAAGTTCAAGTTATTGAAGGTTTAAATCTAAAAGAGGCCTTGAAAGAAAATTCATTTTATATTTTAGCCGCAATGTGGTTTGGAATGGCCATGCTTGTAACTACTCTACATTTTTACCAAGTCACTATATTAACCAATCAAGGGATTAGCAATGAATATGCTGCCAGCTTGTTTACTATTTCTGCTGTTGCAATGGTTGTGTTTATGCCTCTCGTTGGGAAGTTTTTTGATAACTTTCCAACTAAATATGTTCTAGCTACTGGGCTTTTAATAAATTCCATTTCTCTCATATCAATAACATATTCAAATAATGACGCTTATTCGTTATTTTATGCTATTTCTTTCGGTATCAATAACGCCTTTAGTATGACAATGTTTGGATATATATGGCCAAGATATTTTGGAAGGAAACACCTGGGAAGCATTCAAGGGACAGGACAAATGATTGGTGTTATTGGAGCATCGCTAGGACCTTTACCAGTCGGGTTTGCAATTGATTACTTAGGAAGTTCGTTAGTTACAATTAGATGTTTATCTGTTTATCCAATAATAATGGCTATTATAATTATAATGTTTTTAAAATCTCCTTCATCACTATCTATAAATTCTAAGCTTGAATAATTTATTTTATTAAATTGGAGAATCTATTTGATATTTTTTTTTAAAAAACAGTCAAATAACTTTAAAGCCATAACAGCAATGCTACTTGCTGTTTTTTGTGTAACTATTATGAGCGTTCAAGCAAAGTTAATAGGGATAGAGTTTAATGCTGTTCAAATAACTTTTGCAAGAGCTATAGTTGTATTAATTTTATTAATGCCTTTAATCTATAAGTTAGGAGGTCTTGATTTTCTTAAAACTAAAAAACCATTTTTACATTTTTTTAGAGGTCTAGCTGGTCTTATTGGTAATGTAATGTTTTTTTTAGCATATCAAAGATTGCCAGTAGCCGACGTTACAGTCATATCTCAAGCTGTTCCAATTTTTTCATGTATCCTCGCCATAATTTTTCTTGGGGAAACTATTGGTTGGAGACGATGGACAGCAATCACAATTGGTTTTCTTGGCGTAATAATAGCGATCAACCCATCAGTTAATATTGCTGTTGCATCTTTGTATGCTCTTGGTGGTACGTTGATGTGGTCTTCTACAATAATTTTTTTAAGACTATTAGGTTCAACTGAGCATCCAGTAAAAACAGTATTCTACTTTATGCTTGTTAGTGTATTGATAACATCAATATTTCAACCTTTTTTATGGAAAGAACCCTCATTCGAAGTAATATTATTAATTATAGGCATTGGTGTAGCTGCTTTTTTAACACAATTATTAATGACCTATGCTCTTCAAAAAGCGCCTGCATCTATAGTTAGCCCATTTAATTATACAGGTATTATTTGGGCTATAATATTTGATTATATAATTTGGAACGCTCATCCAATGTTCGCTACAATATTTGGTGGTATAATAATTACTATTTCAGGAATTTATATTTTCAAAAGAGAAGCTAAAATTAAATCAATTAAATAAAACTATTTTTAAAACGAAAATATACGAATGACTTAAATATGACTAACCCTAAAACTGGCAAAACAATTAAACCAAATTTCATTGGTATAAACTCACCAACCCCTCCCAAAATCATTCCGCCAACTGTCAAAGATCCAAAAGAAATACTTGACCACCATGTCAAAACTCTAGCCCTATGAATATCGTCAACCTCTAACTGAATAATAGTTTGAGTCCCAATTCCAACCGTTGTTGTACTAAACCCAATAAAAATAAATAATAGAGACATAAAGTATAAATTATTGGTTAGACCTATTATAGAACTAATTATTAAACCTGATAAAAGCATTGGCACTAATAAGTTAATATGATTACCAACAGTTTTTTTGCTAAGGCCAATCCATACAGAAGCTAGTAATGCACCTAATCCAGCAGAAGCTGTAATTAAAGACAGACCTGAGCTATTTGCATTTAATATCTCACCTGCAATAGTTGGTTGTATCTCAAGCATTCCTCTTACAAAAAAAGCATTGATTAAAACTATAAACAATCCTTTGAAAATGATTGGAGTATCTAAGGCAACCCTTCCGCCCTCAATAAGACTATCTATATATTTTGTAGCAACGGTCAGATCTATTTTTCGAGATCTTAAGGGCATATAAATTAAAACAGGTATTAATGGTATATAAGACAACATAGCTACTAAAAATGTTACCTGTAAATCGTAAAAAGCAATAAAAAATCCTGCGAATGCAGGCCCTATCACTCTTGAAGCATTAAAAGATGCAGAATTTAGACCAATTGCACTTGCTAATAATGCACGAGGTACAACAATAGAGACAAAGACTAATCTTACAGGATGATAACAAGCGCTTAAAAGACCTTGAAGAATAGATAAGAAAGCTAAAGTAAATAATGTGTGAGCGTTAATTAATTGAAGGTACCAAATTAAAACTCCTATTAAAAACATTAATATTTTTAATACCAAACTAGCTTTTCTCATATTCCACTTCTCAGCTAAAACTGCAAAAAATGGACCTAGAATTCCTGCGGGAGCCATTAAAGCTAACGTAACAAAACTAGTCCAGAATGTTGATTCTGTTATATGCCAAGTAAGCCAACCAACTCCAATTTTTTGAATCCATATTCCTAATAAAGCTAAAGAATTACTAACAAAATAAGATAAGAAAGCCTTATTAGAAAAAGCAGTCATTATAATAAAAACTTTACTAATACATTGTTATAAGAAATAGCATCTTCACAATAAGGCGCATGACCAACATTTGATAATTCTATTATACTAGCATGTGGTATATCTTTTATCAGTAGTTCTGATTTTTGCTTAGATACCACCACATCTTCAGAAGCTAAAATAATTAAACATTGATTTTTGATAGAGGGCAAATACTTTGTTGTATCAAGATATTGCATGGCCATACCACCTGATTTAATAGATTCTTGTGAAATTTCTCCACTTATAACAGATAGAAATTCAAATATTTCATCTTCTGAACGTTTAGGTAACATTTCTCTAATACGTTGCCTCCCATACTCATCATCTGACATGTTTTTTCTATCTTTAATTCTTCTTTGATAAGGCTCTATTAGTGGAGTATTTTTTGGCAAGTTATAACCTTTGAACGTACAAGAAAGTACTAATTTACTTATATAATTAGAATATTTTGATCCTAAGATTTGTGCCAACATTCCTCCCATTGAATGGCCTATAACATGAAATTTAGAAATATTTAATGATTTTAGTAACCTAACTACAACATCCGCAATAACATCCATATCTATGGAGGAAGGATCAGATTTTCCAAATCCAGGAGCATCAATAGAGATAACTGAACTCTTATTCTTAAAAAAATTAAATTGGTAAGCCCAACTTTTACTATTACCATTAAATCCATGTAAAAATAAGATTGTATCTTTGTTGATTTCTTTTCTATACCTGTAGGAAATAATCAAGTCTAAATCTAAATCTTTATAAAATTGTAGCTTAGGTAAATCCTTTAATTTTTTTTTAAAACCCATAATTTAATTATGCCTTATAATAGTTAGATATAAATTTGATTTTTATAATCTAGAAAAAGTTATTAATTGACCTTTTTTTCAAGTAAAGGTTAAAATGTTTAAAAATTCATAAACTTTAATTTAATTGATTAAGCACAATCTTATACACAAAATGACTATTAGAAAACACATTAAAGACTTTATTCCAGAGATGAATGAATGGCGACATTACATTCACGAGAACCCAGAGATAGCATACGAAGAACATAATACTTCTGATTTTATAGCTGCTAAATTAACTGAATTTAATATAGAAGTTCATCGTGGTCTAGGTGGAACTGGAATAGTAGGTGTTATTCATGGAAAAGATAATGGTGCAAGCAAAAAATCCTTAGGTATTAGAGCGGACATTGATGCCCTACCTATGACAGAAAAAACTAATCTATCTTATTCGTCAAAAAATGATGGTAAAATGCATGCCTGTGGTCATGATGGACATACTACAATGCTTTTGGGAGCAGCAAAATATCTTTCAAAAACTAAAAACTTTTTAGGAACTGTCTATTGTATATTCCAGCCTGCAGAAGAGGGTGGGAACGCTGGAGCTAAATCAATGATCAAGGATGGGCTCTTCTCAAAATTTAATATTGACAGTGTCTGGGGTATTCATAATTGGCCTGGTGTTCCAGTTGGGCAAGCGGTTATTCATGAAGGTTTTGCCATGGCTGGTGGTGACATAATTGTTATTACAATCGAAGGAAAAGGAGGACATGCAGCTCAACCTCAATTTTCCAATGACCCCATAGTTTCCGCAGGATTAACTATTACCGCCCTTCAAAGTTGTATTTCAAGACAATTAAACCCATTTGATCAATCAGTTCTTTCATTGACAAAAATTGAAGGTGGATCTGCATTTAATGTTATACCCGATAAGGTGACTATTGGTGGAACATTAAGATCAACTAATACAGACACTAGAAATGACATGCTTGAGAAAATCAAACACGCAGCCCAAGGGGCATGCGCTATTAATAATTGCTCAGTAAACATTGAAGTAAGACCAGGGTACCCTTCAACAATCAATGATAAGAAAAGTGCTAAATTTGCATCAATAGTTTTTGAAAACTCTTTTGGGATTAATTCAATTAACAAAGAAGAAAAACCAACAATGACCTCTGAAGACTTTTCATATATGTTGCATGAAAAACCAGGAGCATATATTTGGCTAGGAGCAGGCGAAAAGTCAGAAAAACTTCACAGTGCACATTATGATTTCAATGATGAACTTCTTCCTATAGGCGCTGAATATTGGGCTAGTTTAGCTGAAAAAACACTGGAATAAAAATATCTTAAATTAGTATTTCTCCATTGATATACTTCTGCGCTTCTAAAGTTTTAGGGCTTTTGAAAAATGTTTTTGAAATTGTTTGTTCTAATACCTTACCCTTATTTAGGAAAATGACGTCTGTAGCAAGTCGTTTAGCTTGAGACATATCATGTGTAGTAAATATAATAGTTTTTCCAATTGAATTTTCTTCTAAAACTAAATCTTCAATTAATTTTAGGGAGTAAGGGTCTAAATTAGCTGTTGGTTCATCAAGTAAAAGTAAATTTGGATTGATTATCAAAGCTCTAGCCATGGACAACCTCTGTTTTTCTCCACCAGAAAGCAATCTAGCAGGTTTTTTCTCATAACCCTCTAATCCAACTTTACTTAAGATTTTTTTAAGCAATCGATTACTTTCTTTATTACGTAAATTTGAAATAAATTGCAAATTAGCTATAACAGTTCTTCTTAACAAAACTGGATTTTGGAAAACCATAGCTTGTTGCTTTCTAATTTCTTGGCTAATTTCCATTAAATTAAAATTTAATCTTCCACTTTGAATAGAAAATAATCCATTTATAGTTTGCAAAAAAATACTTTTACCAGCACCATTTGGTCCTAACACTGCAGTTATTGAATTACTTTTAATTTTGCAGTTTATTTTATCTAAAATTATTTTTTGACCCAAAATAACTGATAAATCTTTAAATTGTATTGGAGTCAAATCATGTGCGCCTACAAAGGTTTTTTTAGACATACATTCTCCGCTTAGCTCTAATTTTTAAACTTATTAAAATAAAATTTGTAATTAAGGCAATAGAAAGAAGTATAATTCCTAAGGCTAAGGCAAGTGACAAGTTACCCTTAGAAGTTTCTAAAGCTATTGTTGTAGTCATCACCCTTGTTAAATGATCAATATTTCCACCTACTATAATAACCGCACCAACCTCGGATATAGCTCTACCAAATCCTGCTAACATAACTGTTAATATTAGATATCTAGCATCAAAGAGATAAGCAATAATAGCCTTGTGATAAGGCACAACAAGAGAATAAAAAAGCGATTTATATTCTTGATGAATATCTTCTATAGTCTGAGCAGTTAATGAAACTATAATCGGTATAATAAGTATCATCTGCGCTATTATCATTGCTGTAGGCGTATATAAAATACCTAACCAACCAAAAGGCCCTGATCTTGAAATTAATAAATACACAATTAATCCAACAACTACAGGTGGAAGTCCCATCATAGTATTAAAAAAAATCAAAACAATATCTCTTCCCCAAAAATTTTTAATAGCTAAGAACGTTCCTAAGGGCAGGCCCAATAAGCAAGAAAAGAATAATGAAAAAAAACTAACCTTGAGTGAGAGTAATAATATTTCAAATAAATCGGTATTTAAAGTAAACACTAACTCAAATGATTGTTTGAAAGCTTCTAATAAAATATTCATATAAATCTTGATTAATTATGTTTTAATATGCAATATTATGTTTAATTTACATAAATTACAATTATTTAATGAATCTGGAAAGTTTATGTTCAAACTATTTATTTTAAGTTTATATTTTTTAATTTTTCCTAAAATGGCTTTTGCCAATAATTCAATCATAGTTCAATCGACTACATCAACTTATAATTCTGGTTTTTATGAGTATATTCTTCCATTAATTAAAACAGACACAAATATAGTTGTCCATTTAGTTTCAGTTGGAACCGGAGCCGCTTTAAAAAATGCGGCTAATTGTGATGGTGATGTTATTATTGTTCATGCAAAAAATAGAGAATTAGAATTTGTAAAAAATGGCTTTGGCGTTAATCGTCAAGATTTAATGTATAATGATTTTGTTATAGTTGGCCCCAAAAGCAACCCTGCAAAGGTGAAAATAACCGACGACCCAATTAAAGTGTTCACAAAAATATATAATACATCTTCTATTTTTATATCCAGAGGAGATGATTCAGGAACGCATTTAAAAGAAATGCAAATTTGGAAAACATCAAAATTAGACCCTACTAAATTTTCAGGTGATTGGTATAAAGAAACTGGCTCGGGTATGGGAACAACCTTGAATTTAACTAACGGTATGGAAGCCTATACACTTACTGACAGAGCTTCGTGGATAAATTTTAAAAATAAAAACAATTTAAAAATTGTAGCAGAGAAAAACCAAATTTTATTCAATCAATACGGAATTACAATGGTAAACCCCTTGAAATGCCCTAATGTTAAGGTAAAAAACGCTAAAATATTTATGAGTTGGCTTTTGTCAGAAACAGGAAAGAGTTCTATAAGTAATTTTAAAATTAAAAACCAACAATTATTCTTCCCAAATCGAAACTAAGTACTTACACACTGTTTTAATGGTAAAATATGAGAGTTCTTCATTTCTTGTAGAGAAATACTTGAAGACATTTTTGTAAACTCTAACTCACCTATTAGCTTTTGTTGAAAATTGTCATATTCTTCAATACTAGGTGCGACAATTTTTAATAAATAATCAGAATCTGATCCAGTTAGCCTATGGGTCTCAATAATTTCTTCATGTTTTTCAATAATATTTTGGAAATCAGAAATCCAATCTTTTGAATGATGACTGACCCTAATTGATAAAAAAACAACTATGGATAAATTTATAGCCTTTCTATTTAGAACAATAGTTCTAGCCGAAATAACACCCATTTCTTCCATTTTTTTTATTCTATTCCAACATGGAGTTGGCGAAACTCCTACCCTTTTTGAAATTTCAGACAAAGGCAAACTAGCATTCCTTTGAATAACAGCTAAAATTTTTTGATCCGTATTATCAATCATAAACACTCCAATTCAGAAAATTATTCTTATAATTACCTTAATATAAAAAAAATTAGTAAAGATCAATGTTATTTGTTGTTATTTTAGAATTTTTATCTATTTAGTCATTTAAAGGAGAAATTTAATGACAATAGAAAAAAATAATAATGTACTAACTTCAATATTCTCAAAAGTTTTTATTTCAATAATAATATTCACATTTTCTTCAGTATCCCATGCAGACAAACCTAAACTTATAACTATAGATTACGCTTATTATAATCCTGTAAGTTTGCTTATGAAAGACAGAGGCTCTCTAGAGAAGGAATTTAAAAAAGATAATATTAAAATAAGATGGGTATTGTCTTTAGGATCTAATAAAGCTCTTGAATATCTAAATGGAGGCAGTGTGGATTTTGCCTCAACTGCTGGAGCTGCATCTGTAATTGGTCGAGCCAATGGCATTCCTATAAAAGCCATTTACGTATATTCAAAACCAGAATGGACAGCACTAGTTACAAATAAAGGTAGCGGCATCAGTAACATTAAAGATCTTATTGGAAAAAGAGTTGCAGTAACTAGAGGAACTGACCCTCATATATTTTTATTGCAAGCACTTGATAGTGTTGGTTTGACTGAAAAAGATATAAAACCAGTTCTTTTACAACACCCTGATGGATATAGAGCATTAATCAGCGGACAAGTTGACGCTTGGGCAGGTCTTGACCCTCATATGGCAAAAGGAGAAATTGAAACACAAACACCTCTTTTTTATAGAAATGCAGATCTAAATACATATGGCATTTTAAATGTTAGAGAAGAATTTGCATCTAAATACCCGTTAATTGTCAAAAAAGTTTTAAAAATATACGAAAGTAATCGTAAGCATGCTCTAAAGAGTACTGATGAGTTAAAACAGTCGTTAATTAAAGCAGTAAAGTTGTCAGACGCAGTTGCACAAAAACAACTTAATGAAAGAACTGATATTACTAACCCCCATATTGGAATTAAACAGGTTAATACATTTTTAGCTGCTGGCAGAGTTTTACAAAAGATTGGAATAATTAAGCCATCAATATCTATTGACAATATTGTAAATGATTTAGTCGACACACGTTATATATCAAAAAATTGATTTCAATTAATAGAAATGTACATGTTTACCAAAAATAAAAAATTAGATAACTTTTCAAAAATTTTATCTAGTCTAACTCTTTATAAATTATCACAACCTATTATTGGGATTATACTTCCAATAATTATCATATTGATTTGGCATTTTTTAGCTTTAACCGAAACTATTAGAAGTAACCTTCTGCCATCTCCTCAAGAAGTGATTAATGAAATATTAATTCTTAGTCGAGATGGTACTTTATTTTCTCATATATTAATTACCTTAAGTAGAGTTTTTTATGGATTTATTTTTGGGGGAATTGCGGCAACTCTTTTAGGAGTTTTAACTGGTGTTTCTCCTTTAATAAGGCGTTTCCTTGACCCAACTATACAAGCCTTAAAAGCAGTACCTTCACTGGCCTGGGTGCCATTATTTATTTTATGGTTTGGTATTTTTGAAGATAGTAAGATTGCACTAATATCAGTCGGTGTCTTTTTTCCCATTTATTTAAATTTAATGATGGGGATAAGACAAATTGACAAAAAAATGGTCGAAGTAGCTCACGTTTATAATCTAAACTCATTTCAAACTATTCGATGGATTTTATTACCTGGAATTATTCCTGAATGGGTGACAGGATTACGAAGTGGACTTGCTTTAGGCTGGATGTTTGTTATAGCGGCTGAATTAATGGGAGCAAGTGAAGGGCTTGGTTATCTAATGATAGATGGTCAAATGACTGGACGACCAGCATTAATTATTGGAGCATTAATATTATTTGCAATGATCGGGAAGCTGACTGATGAGCTAATATATGTTTCAGCAAAACCGTTTCTTAAGTGGAAAGTTTCTTTAGATACTATGCAAGAAGAAGAAACTAATGCTTAATATTAAAAATGTTTCTAAAATATTCAACAATAATCAAAAAACTTTGAAGGCACTGCAAAATACAAATTTAGTTATTAATAAGCAAGAAATAGTGTCATTGGTAGGTCAAAGCGGGTGTGGAAAATCGACATTACTACGCATTATTGCTGGATTAGAAAAAACCTCATCAGGTCAAATTAAACTTAATAATAAAATTATAACCAAGCCAAGCTCTAGCATAAGTATGGTCTTTCAAGAACCGCGCTTAATGCAATGGCTTAATGTTTTTGATAACATTAAACTGTCTATACTAAATGATAATGTGAAAACGCAGAGATTTAAAATAAATGATACACTTAAAAGAGTTGGTTTAGAGAATATGGGCAGTCTATGGCCAAGAGAACTTTCAGGCGGCATGGCACAAAGGGTTGCTATAGCAAGAGCTCTTGTTCAAGAGCCTAAAGTACTTTTACTTGATGAACCTTTTAGCGCTCTTGATAGCTTCACTAAGGCCAATCTTCATGAACATGTAAAACATTTATGGTCTTCATTAAAAATTACAATTATTATGGTTACACACGATATTAGTGAAGCCACAACAATGTCAGATCGTATTTTAATACTTAAAAAACCAGATCAGAATAAAATTAAAAACCAGGAAATTGTTAAAATTGATCAGCCAAGAACTTCATTTAGTAAAGACAAATATAATGAGGCAATTAAAAATAGCATATTTAATTAAAATCATACTGAATCTTACTGAGATATTTGAATTACAATGATGCTGTTATACCCCCGTCAACATAAAGAGTATGACCATTTACAAAATTAGATGCATTAGAGCTTAAAAAAATACTCGCACCCACAAGCTCATCTACTTTTCCCCATCTTCCAGCTGGCGTCCTTTTTTCTAACCATGATGTAAAATCCTTGTCTGCCACAAGAGCTGCATTAAGTGGCGTATCAAAGTAACCTGGAGCTATAGCATTACATTGTAGACCATGTTTTGCCCAATCGGTGGCCATTCCTTTGGTTAAATTGCCAACAGCTCCTTTAGTTGCTGTATATGGAGCAATTCCTGGTCTGGCTAACAAAGTTTGGACACTTGCTATATTAATGATTTTCCCTGACCCTCTTTTGATCATATGTTTGGCAATTACTTGACTAACATTGAACACTGAAGAGATGTTTGTTTTTAATAATTGTTCAAACATTTCAGGAGGAAAGTCTTCGAGTGGGGTCCTGTGTTGCATTCCAGCGTTGTTTATTAAGATATCAATTGCTCCAAATTCACTTTCAAAGTTATTAATAACCTGTTTTGTTTCATTATAATCGGTAACGTCAAAAGATAATTGAAATAATTTCTGTTTTGCTTCAATAGTTTTAGCAGATTTATCTAATTTAATTTTGTCTCTACCATTTAAAATTATTTCAGCGCCTGCTTGATCTAAGCCTTTAGCTAATGCATATCCTATCCCTTGCGAAGAGCCTGTAACAAGAGCTCTTTTCCCTTTGAGGTTAAATAAATTGATTCCAATAGCCATGTCTTTCTCCAGCATTTTAATTTTGAAATATATATAATTAATAAAAATATTGCTAATTTTCTTTCAAATATTTATTTTAAACCATTGTTTTTTATAGGAGACATTTGTGAAAGCTTTAAAAATTCACGGAGCAATGGACTTAAGGATTGAAGATTTTGGTTTAGAAGAACTAACCCCTAATCAAGTTGAAATATCTGTGGCAATGGGTGGAATATGTGGAACTGATCTTCATTATTATAAGCATGGTGGCTTTGGTCAAATAAAGTTAAAAGAACCAATGGTTCTAGGCCATGAGGTTTCTGGTTATATTTCTAAATTAGGTTCCAATGTAACTGATTTAACAGTTGGTCAATTAGTTTCTGTGTCTCCTTCAAGGCCTTGCAACAATTGTGAATTTTGTCTAGAAGGTTCACAAAATCATTGTTTTAATATGAAGTTTTATGGTTCTGCAATGCCCTTTCCCCATATCCAAGGAGCTTTTAGAGAAACACTTATAGCCGAAGATTATCAGTGCATTCCAGCTGATGGATTATCAGCTGGAGAGGCTGCAATGGCAGAACCTCTTGCAGTTTGCCTTCATGCAATAAATCAGGCTGGGAACCTTTTTGGTAAAAAAATATTGATTACTGGCTCAGGACCAATTGGAACATTATCAGTTTTATCATTGAGAAGAGCGGGAGCAGAAGAAATTGTTGTGACTGATATTTCTGATAACGCTCTAAGTTTTTCAAATGCTGTTGGAGCAGACAAGATAATTAATACTATGAAAAATTATGATGAACTAGAGCAATTTCAAATTGGGAAAGGGGTGTTTGATGTTGCAATAGAATGTTCTGGCTCTGCATCTGGAATAAATGACGCTATTAAATCTCTCAAGCCCAAAGGAACTCTAATACAGTTAGGACTAGGTGGGGACATATTAATGCCTTTGGTTGCCGTTACAACAAAAGAATTGAATATCAAAGGGTCGTTTAGGTTTCACTCTGAATTCCAATCGGCGGTAAAAATGATGCAAAAAAAGCTAATTGACGTTAGTCCATTGATTACACACAAAATACCTTTTAATAATGCGAAGAAAGGATTTAATATAGCAATGGATGAAAAAGAAAATAGTATGAAGGTTCATTTGGTATTTTAGTATCTTAGAAAATAGAAGTCAAAATGAACACTTTAGCCCCTAGAAAGAAAAAAAAAGAGTTAGAACTATCGCAACACCTAATAAACCCTTACCTATTTCTTTGAACATGTTTTTTCCTATTCGCTATTAAAATGAATCTTACCTAAATTATCAATATCATACCCTTCAAAGGTTGATACTAACTTGAAAAATTCTTTAGTTTTACAAAAATTTAGAAGAGTTTGAAATGAGCTTTCAAACCAATATTTTCTATAAACAATTAAATCAAACCTTTCTGTAACAATTGGAATAAAATCAAGGTCAAATTTTTTTGCTTCAGATTTTAATCCAAAACTTACATCTGCTTGATTGGATAATATTAAGGATACGGCATCATTTTCTGAATAAGCTAGATCTGAATTGATAAAATCATCAAAACTCAGTTCTTCATTTTTTAATAAGTGCTGAAGATAATTATCAGCTCCTGAACCAGGCTGCCGTCTAACTAATGTTTTTCCCCTAAAATCTTTAACTGATTTCTTAATATTATTTTTTGAAGATTTAAAAATTAAACCTCTTTGTCGTTTTGCCCACTCCATAAGTACAACTTGTTTAGTATTTAAATGATTTTTAATTATAGAAACATTCCAACTCTGCAAATCATGATCATAAAGATGCAAACCTGAAGCTATGCCCTGATTTAATTTAAATCTATCAATACCTTGAGTACTTCCATCAAAAGACATTGCAATCCCTGATTTGGAATGCTTGACAGCAAGTTCTAGAAGAGGATCATGGCTTCCTAACAATACATCAGGTATATCTTTTAAATTTGGGATATTAATATCTTCACCGGAAATCCACTTTGAAATTTCTTTTTTAGAAAATAACAGTTTACCCATTACTCTTGAGTGTGGAATGTCACCCTTTGAAATTAAGTCATAAACTTTTCGAGGTTTAATCCTTAAAAATTCTGCTAATTCATCAGTTGTAAAATAATCTGACATTAGTGCTTACCATAAAAAATATTTAGTCTATTTTAACATTATATCCTATAATTTGTTAATGAAAAATAGATCAACAGATATAAAGATTTCTTCGTTGCCTCCTAAGCTTTTTAAGGAAAATGAGAATGGAGTAAGAATTAAAATATATGTTCAAGGGCATATGATTGGGGCAGGGAAAATGGAGTTATTTCATCTAATTTCTCAAAAAGGTTCAATAAGAGCTGCTGCTTTAAGTATGGGAATGAGTACTAAAAGAGCGACCCTTCTTTTAAAAACTATTCAAGAAGCATTCCCAATTCCTATTCTAGAAAAAAAGCTAGGAAATAAAGGTACAAAAATAACACCTTTTGGAGAAGAACTCTTAAAAAGATATTTAGATTTATGTAATCATTTATCAAAAGAATCTGAAAATTTTATTAACTGGACTGCTTCTAAACAAATTAATAAATAAAAGGCTAAATAATGGAAAAAAATAAAGAGTTTTATATTTCACCAAATTTAGAAAATGACGATTTAACAGAAACAATTAATTGTACTAATGAAGCCGGTGAAAATATAGAAATCCCTGTAGTAAAAGAAATTCCTTTAACTATTTACTTAAATAAACAAGAAATTGTTACTGCCATGACACTAGGTGACATGCCTGACATTTTAGCTGTGGGATATCTACTTAATCAAAATATGTTGCAAAGAGACGACATAATTTCTGAAATTGATTACGATGAAGATTTACAGGTAGTAATAATAAGGACAAAAAGAACAACTAATTATGAAAAAAAAATGGAAAAGAAAATAAGAACAAGCGGCTGTGCTGTAGGTACTGTTTATGGGGATATAATGGATGATTTTTCTTCTGTTAATCTAAATAAAGATGCTAAAATTAAAACTTCTTGGATTTATACAATCTCAAAAAAAGTTAACACTAGGCCGAGCTTATATCTGAAAGCTGGTGCACTCCACGGCTGTGTTTTATGTAAAAATGATTCTCCTATAGTATATGTTGAAGATGTAGGAAGACATAATGCAGTAGATAAAATAGCTGGATGGATGTTTTTAAATAAAGAAAATGCTAATGACAAAATATTTTATACGACTGGAAGGCTGACATCTGAGATGGTTATTAAAACTGTTCAAATGGGGATCCCAATATTAATTTCTAGATCTGGTTTTACTGAATCAGGAGTTCGACTTGCTAAAGAATCTGGCCTTACATTAATAGGTAGAGCTAAAGGAAAGAGAATGATTATTGCAAACGGCATTGAAAGAGTTGTTTTTGATACTGATGTTCAATCTGTTAAAAGCGAAGACGTTGTGTCTGCTCAAAGAGCACTAATTAAATAAAGGTTTTAATAAATTGGAAATATCAAATGAAATAGTACCATGTGTTATTTTAGCTGGGGGCAAGGGAAGAAGAATGGGTGGAAAAGAAAAAGCCCTAATCCCACTCTTAGATAGACCATTGTTATCTTATATTTTGGAAAAAATATCTGGTAAAGTTGCTCCAATAGCATTGAATATAAATACAAACTTAGAACAATTCACTAAATTTGGCTATCCTATTATAGAAGATCCCATAAAAGGTCATCTCGGACCGCTAGCAGGAATATTAGCATCTCTAAACTGGGCAAAACAACATAATAAAGATTGGGTTATGACTTTACCCTGTGATACTCCGTTTCTTCCAAAGAATATTGTCCAATCCATGTTGGATGCCAAAAAAAAACAACCAGATGTTGATCTAATAGTTGCAAAATCGAAAGGTTTCAATCATCCGGTAATTGCGTTGTGGAAGTCTGAAATTAATATTAAGTTAAAGAATGCATTAGATGAAGGTATTAGAAAAATAGATGTTTTTACGTCTCAACTTAAAATTTCTTATGTAGATTTTGATAATATCGACAAATCAAACTTTGATCCTTTTACTAATTTAAATTCACCTCGAGATCTAATACATGCTCAGCAAATACTTGGAAAGTTACCTCCTTTTTTCGGTCTCGCCGGATGGTCAGGTTCAGGAAAGACAACACTTTCTACTAAATTAATAGAAAACTTTACTAAAATTGGTATCAACGTAGGAACTTTAAAACATGCCCATCACAAGTTTGATATAGATAAAAAAGGCAAAGATTCCTATAATTTAAGAAAAGCTGGCGCTCGACCAATGATTATCTCCTCAAAGGAAAGATTTGCTCTAATACAAGAGAATGACGAAAGTGAAGAAAAAAGTTTATTTGAAATGTTAGAAATATTCTCAAAAAACCCAATAAAAAAATGTGATATAATTATTGTTGAAGGTTATAAAAATGAAGATATACCAAAGCTTGAAGTATATAGACCCATTATTAAAAAACCTCTTTTATTTACAGAAGATAAAAACATTTTTGCTATAGCATCTGATATTCAGATAGAGGCATCAATACCTACTTTCGATTTAAATAACATAAATTCAATTACTGATTATATTATTCAAAAATATAAAATATCTTAAATTATTTTTTGTTGGAGTTCAAAATGGCTAAAAACAATCCCATTATTACAAAACCCAAATTTTTAGATCTTTGGCCTACACAATTTATGGAAATGTCTCTTCCGGGACATGAAACTGCCAACGCTGTTATTGCTGATATAGTTTTATCTAACAATGCAGAACAAGAAAATATGACAGAAAATTATGTTAATCAAAATATTTTAAATATGGATCATCCAGCAATGTATTGGTTAAAACAATGCCTTGATAGAGCTATATATGACTATGCACAACAATCCGGAATTTCATATGAATTAAAGTGGTCCATTCAAGGTTGGGGCAATGTAAATATGAAAGGTGATTATCATAATCTTCATAACCACCCACACTCTTGGTTATCGGGCACTTATTATATAAATGTACCTGATCAGTCAGATGCAGAAGTTTTTAGATCTGACCTTAATCCTGGATCAATAAGTTTTTTTGATCCAAGGCCACAGGCAAACATGAATTCTATTAAAGGTGATAAACAAGTAGACGCAGAACATCGAGTTCTTCCAAAATCTGGAGATTTATTATTATGGCCAGCTTTTATTCATCATTTGGTCCATCCTAACATGTCTGATTTTCCAAGAATATCTATTTCGTTTAACGTTATAGTAAAATGGGATAATAACCTTATCCCAGACTAATTCATTATAAGCCTCTATGATCAAATTGAAAAAAATTTAATAAATCTCCCTTCACAACACTTTCATATTCCATAGGTATTTCTACTATACCATCTGCACCTGTTAATGAAGAAATAACTCCAGCCCCTTTTCTTCCGTGAAGCATAATAAAAGATTTAGCATCTTCATTAATAATTTTAGCTCGAAGATATTCTGCCCTACCTGTTTTTTTATTATGGACAAAACCAGATGGTAATTTAATCCTTAAAGGATTTAAATTTACTCCTCCAGCAAGCTTAATGATTAAAGGTTTTATTAATAGTTTAGTACATACAAAGGCGGCTACAGGATTACCAGGAAGACAAAAGATTATTTTTTTACCTAATAAACCAATAGCCATAGGCTTGCCTGGTTTTATTGCTAATTGCCATACTATACATTTTGCACCTATATCTTTAAGAGCATTTTGAGTGTGATCCTCTATTCCGTCTGAGGCTCCACCTGATGAAATGACCACGTCACTTTTAGATAAGCACTCATCATACTTATTGGCTAAATCTTTCCTTTTATCTTTAACTATTCCCATATCAATAGTTTCTAAATAATTAGAATTTAATAAAGAAAGTAACATTGGCCTATTAGCATCGTAAATTTGACCATTTAATCTTTCTTTAGATATAGAATTTACTAGCTCATCACCTGTAGAAATAACTGACACTTTTATTTTATCATAAACCTCTATTTCAGTATTTCCAGATGCAGCAAGTTGACCTATATCAGCAGAATTAATAATTTTACCTTTATTTACCACTATTTCATCTTTTTTTAGATTCTCTCCAATAGGGCGAATATTTTGGTTTTTAGTAACATGCTCTCTTATTATGACTTGATTACCAATTCTTTCACAGTGCTCATGCATGATTACTGTATCAATCCCTTTTGGAGTAACTGCACCTGTATAAATTTCTATAGCTTCATTAGGATGTATTATTTTGTTATAAGGATGCCCTGCTTTTGCGATGCCCACCACTTTCAATTTTAATTGTGGATTAGATACAATTGTTTTATGCAAGATTCCGTAGCCATCAACTGCAGAATTTGTCGTAGATGGTAAATTTATTTCACTTTTGATCGTTGAACAATTCACTCTATCTAATGAGTTTACAATTGGTATTTTAACTGTTTCGTTTTTCAAACTAATTGTTTCAATCAGTTTTTTTTTAGCATCTTCTAACTTTGTAGGTTTTACAAACATTTTAATTCTTTATTAGAAGATCATAATTTTCAGTGATAAATTGATTGATCAATTCTTTATCTATTGCAAAATTTACACCTGCATCGATATCTGCCTCTTTTGTATAAATAGCGTCAACCATACCAATTAACTCCCCATTTTTATTTACTAAAGGTGCTCCAGAAGCACCCGGGTTTACAGCGGCATCTGTTTGAATAAAGTTTTCAATTTGATTAAAGCCTAAATTTTTTCTGTTTTGTGCCGATATAATACCGCATGACAAACTCAGCCCTAAACCAAAACTATTTCCTATGACACAAACTGGATTTCCGATATTTAAATTTCCTTGTGAAGTTTTTATTGCCAGTCCCTTAACGTTGGATTTTAAAACAGCTATATCTCTTTTTAAGTCAACCAATACTACTTCTGCTTGTTGAGTAATATTGTTATAATCTTTAATATCTACCACTTTTGCATTTTTAATTACATGCGCGGCAGTCATAATAAAGCTTGTGTTTTCAGTCTTTTGATCTGCTGATACATAAAAACCTGTTCCTGCTGGAGCTGTTCCTAACGGAGCTCCAAATCCAGGCCTATTATATCCTGGCCAAGTAGGCAAAACAATTACAGTTGACTTATATGATAATTTCCATGCGCGTGATGCATCATCACCATGTGCACTAAATGGTAAAAATAAAATATTTACTATAAAAACATAAATAATATATTTTATTTTAATCATTCTTTTTATTCGTTAAGTTTATTTTAGTTACTATAATCTCACGTTAATACTAGACATAACATTTGCAGAATCCATACCTATATTTATCAATATATAATAAGCTACAACACCAACTACTATACTAAAAACTCCACTTGTTAATACCATTTTCATTGATTTCTCCTTTTTAGTTTGTCACTTTTTTTAAATATTTAATTAAATCACGTCTATCTTCATATTTTTTCATTCTTTGAATAGGCATTTTAGTTCCTGGTGTTACTTTATCTGGACCCTCATCAAATAATTGATTAATTGTGCTTTCATTCCAAATCAAGTCTGATTTTATTAATGCCTCAGAATATTTATACCCTTTTAATGTTCCAGCTTCCCTACCAAATACTTTATATAAAGTTGGCCCTGCCCTTTTTTTCCCATTTAATGTTAAAGTATGGCAAACACTGCACTTCCTTGCAAATTGTTTTTCTCCATTCTCAACTTTCCTAATTGGGTTAAACCTTCTTGCTGGACCAGGTCTTTCTAGTATTTCAGGTGGAAAGTCAAAAATTTCCCATCGAGTTAAAAAGTCGTCTAACCCTGCTACAATTAATGAAGAGTCATTTGGAAATAAAATATTATCCCATATTGGTCCGTTTACTGCGTTAAAATCTCTCACCAAAGCCCATTTTTGGGTATCGAGGATTATCATCCTTCCTTTTGCATTTCCAAAACTTATTAAATTTTCATTTTTTAAATAGTACATTGATAGGATTGGAGTTCTATCCTCTCCTATTTCTAGTATTTTTTTATCTTTGTTATATTCGCTTATGATAATTTTCCCATCAATTGATCCATATGCAATAAAATTGTTTTGTTCACTTACCTCAAATACAGATACACCCCAACCATTTTTTATGAGTGGTCTAACAAATTCTCCATTTGATCTGTTCCATAATCTTATTTCACCATCATAACCTGAGCTATATATATATTTATTATCATCAGAAAATTTTACTGAATAAACAGGTCCTTTGTGACCTTTAATAAATCTGATATTTTTTCTTTTTTCTATATCCCAATACCCAATGCTTCCGTCCCAACTAGCCGTTAGTAAATATTTACCATCTTTTGAAAAGTCTATATCTACTACTTTACCTTTATGTTTACCTAATATGTTTGGATTAATTTCATCGTTTTTTACTAGTGGTTCACTAATTTTCCAAAGTATTACCTTATAATCATCTCCACCGGAGGCTAATAAATTATTTGATGGTGAAAATTTAACTGTATTTACTGAAGCATCATGCCCAATCAAAGTATTATTTTCTTTAATTGGATTTAGGTTCCAAATTACAACGGAATAATCAAAGCTTGCACTTGCTAAATATTTATTATTATTTGAAACGGCTAGTCCCTTTACTGGACCACCATGAGCTGTATATTGTTCTATGGAAAAAGCATTATTTATTAATAAAAAAAAAGGCATCACAAAAAGTAATAATTTTTGGATGCCTTTATAAATTTCTAATTTAAACGTCATTATTATTATTTAAATTACTCTGCGGGTTCAGGTTTTTTGTTTTTTTCGTCTTCTTCCTTTACCCATAGATTATGATGTTCTTTAGCCCAGTTTCTATCAACTTTACCACTATTCATCGCATCAATTGCCCCTTCCATACCCACAGAACCTATGTAAATATGTGCAATTATCATTATCATCAATCCAAGTGATACAATACCATGCCACAACTGATTATATTGTTGTTCCTGAATAGCTGTTAAATTTGTTGGTAAGTCTAAACCAAAAACATTTAACATTGCGAATGTTTCTGAAAACATATTTGTTTCAAAAGGAAACATTAGTGCTATACCCGACATGCTTACTGATAAGCCACCAATCATAGTTATCCAAAAGATCATTTTTTGGCCAGCATTAAACTTCTTTGCAGGTGGATGCATTCCAGCTTTGAAAATTCCACCACCTTTTTTTAACCATTCCCAATCAATTTTTGTTGGTATGTTATGCCTTACCCATAATATAAAGGCTATTGCAAGACCTATCATAAACCCAAATGACAAATAGTTATGAATATATTTTCCAAAAACAGTAATGGCACTAAAAAATTCAGGCCCTAAAATTGGTAACAACACATATCTACCATACAACATATTTAATCCGGTAAAGGCTAAGAGTACAAAAGAACCGGCCATTAACCAATGAGCAAATCTATCAATTGTAGCAAACCTTAGTATTGTTTGACCAGTCAATCCCGATTCTACTTTAATTTTACCTCTATAAAGATAGAAGACTATTAATAAGCCAATAATTCCAGCTAAACCAATTCCACCAAATACAGAAACAGGACCATTTCTAAGAGCTCTCCAATTATCACCTTCTGATTGGATCATAACTGCTGCCAACTCATCTTTCATTTGAGTTGATCCGGTATTCCCATTCCTTATAAATCTCCACAAATCAGCGTCAGATTTTAATCCTAATGTTTCCCCTGGAACTTCACCTTTTGTCTGTGCAAACACTACGTTTGAATTAGTAATGATAGCAACATTCATTATGAATACTATCATGATTCCGGCTATTAATTTTTGTAACATTTTTTCCTCCGAACAAATATTGAAATTCTAGTAACTTCTTTGTCTAGATGTATGCAATTTAAGCGTTGTTATTTGCTTTTCTGATAATTTAGAATCTTTTTTACCAAGATATACGCCTTTTTCATAATTTAAAACTCTATTTTGTTCTTCCTGTCTGCAAGAACTTATGAATATGGTGCTAATTGCAAATAATATTAACAATGTAATTTTATTAATCATTTTAAGCATATTTTCCTCAATTCTATCTAGGTTATTTAGAATCAAAAAAAGGCGGGAACTAATGTTCCCGCCTTTCTAATATTCAATTTAACCTTTTAATTGGTATGCAGTGCCCCAACCCCATGCTCCTGAGCCAAAACCGCGGGCTACCACTCTTTCTCTAAAGATATTGGCAACTTCATCACCGTCTCCTGCTAATAAAGCTTTTGTAGAACACATTTCTGCACATGCTGGTAACTTTCCTTCTGCAAGTCTATTACGACCATACTTTTGGAATTCATCACCTGACATATCTGTTTCTGGACCACCAGCGCAGAATGTACATTTATCCATTTTCCCTCTTGAGCCATAATTTCCTGCTTGAGGATATTGAGGAGCTCCAAAAGGACATGCATAAAAACAATATCCACAGCCTATGCATAAATCCTTTGAGTGAAGAACCACACCTTGATCTGTCTCGTAGAAACAGTCTACAGGACACACAGCCATACACGGTGCATCTGAACAATGCATACATGCAACTGATATAGACCTTTCACCAGGCTTACCATCCTGAATAGTTACAACTCTTCTTCTGTTAATTCCCCATGGGACTTCATGTTCGTTTTTACATGCTGTCACACAAGCATTACACTCAATACATCTTTCTGCATCGCATAAGAACTTCATTCGTGCCATTTTAAGTCTCCCTTAAGCTAGTTCAATTTCACACAAAGAGCACTTACTCTCTTGCATCTGGGTTACAACATCATATCCGTAAGTCATCGCTGTATTTGCGGATTCACCTAACACATAAGGATCAGAACCTTGAGGATATTTAGACCTTAGATCTTTACCTTCCATATGGCCTCCAAAATGGAAAGGTAAGAAAGCTACACCTTTTGCAACTCTTTCAGTGACTTGTGCCATCACTTTAATCCTTGCGCCTTCTGGCGTTGCCACCCAAACCATTGCTCCATTTCTTATACCTTTAGAATTAGCATCAAATGTGTTTATTTCTACAAACATATCTTGTTGCAATTCTGCAAGCCATGGATTTGATCTAGTTTCATCTCCACCACCTTCATACTCAACCAATCTTCCTGAAGTAAGGATTATTGGAAATTTCTTAGAGTGGTCGACATCTTGAATAGACTTATAAAGAGTAGGCAGTCTATAAGCCATTCTATCAGAGTATGTAGGATAATCAGCTACAAGATCTCTTCTTGAAGTATATAACGGCTCTCTATGCAACGGAATTGGGTCTGGGAATGTCCAAACCTTAACTCTTGCTTTTGCATTTCCAAATGGTGCGCAACCATGCTTAATTGCAACCCTTTGAATACCACCAGATAAGTCAACTTTCCAGTTAGTTTTATCACCAGCTACTTTATCAATCGCTGCTTTTTCTTTGGCTGTTAAATCTTTATCCCAACCAAGTTTCTTAAGCATGGCCATTGTAAACTGAGGATAACCGTCCTTGATTTCAGAACCAACAGGATATGAGCCTTCTGCTAAGAGATTATTTCCCTCATGCTCAACTCCAAATCTAGCTCTAAAACATAGACCACCTTCAGCAACTGGCTTTGAGGTGTCATATAGTAAAGGTGTTCCAGGATGTTTCATCTCTGGATTTCCCCAACAAGGCCAAGGAAGACCGTAATAATCACCATCAACCTCACTACCTACAGCTTGTAATGTAGTTCTGTCGAAAACATGTTGATTCTTCATGTGAGCTTTTAATCTCTCTGGTGACTGTCCGGTATATCCGATGGTCCACATTCCTGAGTTAAACTCTCGTGTTACGTCTTCAATTAAAGGTTCGTCGTTAGTAACCTTGATTTGCCTAAACATGCGATCTGCAAAACCAAATTTTTTAGCAAACTTATACATGATTGTATGATCAGGTAATGAATCAAATGAAGGCTCAATAACTTTTTCTCTCCACTGAAGAGATCTGTTAGAAGCAGTCACCGATCCATAGGTCTCAAACTGAGTTGTTGATGGAAGTAAATATACGCCATCAGTTTTGTCTGAAAGCACAGCTGAAACAGTTGGATATGGATCAATTACTACCATTAAATCCAATTTCTCCATTGCAACTTTCATTTCTTTCATTCTTGTTTGAGAGTTTGGTGCGTGACCCCAGAATACCATTGCCTTAAGGTTATCAGGCTGTTCAATGTTGGCTTTGTTTTCTAAAACTCCGTCAATCCATCTAGAAACTGGTATACCTTTTTGGTTCATGAGACTCTTAGTCTTACCGTCTTTACCTTTCATAGAAGCAAATCTTGCTTTAATCCAGTTATAGTCCTCACCCCATACTCTTGACCAGTGTTTCCATGCACCAGCTGAAAGACCATAATATCCCGGTAATGAATGTGATAAGATACAAAAGTCAGTAGCTCCCTGAACATTATCGTGTCCACGGAAAATATTAGCACCACCACCTGCAGTACCCATATTACCTAAGGCTAATTGAAACGCACAATACGCTCTTGTATTATTATTTCCGTTAGTGTGCTGAGTTCCCCCCATACACCAGATAAATGTACCAGGCCGACTGTTTGCCATTATTTTAGCAACTCTTTTAAGCTGTGAACCTGGAACACCTGTCACTCTTTCAGTTTCTTCTGGGTTCCATTTTTTTACTTCAGCTCTAACGTCGTCCATACCATAAACACGTTGCCTAATAAATTCTTTATCTTCCCATTTATTTTCAAAGATATGCCACATGATACCCCAGATTAGAGCAACGTCAGATCCAGGACGAAATCTTACATATTCATCTGCGTGAGCTGCTGTTCTTGTAAATCTTGGATCACAGACAATTAGTGGAGCATTATTTTGCTCTTTTGCTTTCATTAAATGCATTAATGAAACCGGATGAGCTTCAGCTGGATTTCCACCAATTACAAAAATTGCTTTTGAGTTGTGAATATCATTATATGAGTTTGTCATTGCCCCATAGCCCCAAGTGTTTGCAACACCAGCAACTGTAGTAGAGTGACAAATTCTTGCTTGGTGGTCTCCGTTATTTGATCCCCAATAAGCATAAAATTTTCTAAACAAATAAGATTGCTCATTATTAAATTTAGCAGAACCTAACCAGTAAACTGAATCAGGGCCTGAAGACTTTCTGATTGATTCCATCTTGTCGCCAATTTCATTAATGGCATCATCCCAAGACATTCTTGTCCATTTTCCGCTAACAAGCTTCATTGGATATTTAAGTCTTCTTTCTCCACTTGCTGTTTCTCTAACAGAAGCACCTTTAGCACAGTGAGCTCCGAGGTTAATTGGACTATCCCAACCTGGCTCTTGACCCGTCCAAACACCATTTTGAACTTCTGCCATTACTGTACATCCAACAGAACAGTGTGTACAAACTGTTTTCTTCATTGATACCGCAGCACTTGAAACTGCTGCCTGAACAGGCTTTACATTAGATCCAACTAATGCAGCTGCTGTAGCTAATCCTCCGACTGCTAATCCAGAACCTTTTAAAAAAGCTCTTCTATCGACTACCTTTTCTGTAGCTTTACCGATGAAAGATGAAGTTTGGGAGCCTATCGCCACCCCGTTCGTCTTCTTTCTAAGCATAGTATTCCTCCTAATTTAGAATAATTAAAATTAAAATCTCAAAGTTTCATAATATGTTTTTACATGCTTTGTTTTCTGGTAGCCTGAACCAGTAGTGTTCATAGTCTCGTTAGCAGATACTGTTTTCGTTACGGTTGCAGCAACAGTTGCAGCAGCGGCAGTTATAGCAGCACCTTTTAAAAAGTCTCTTCTACCGTTTTTTGGTTTCTCACTTTTCATTTTCTACTCCTCAATAATTAAGTTCAATTATTTGAACTCATGAAACAGGGGCCTATCGCTACCCCGTAACATCCATTTTGAACGACGAACGTTCTATTTCTATAAATTCTCTTCCTATTGTGCCAACCGGCGAATAAAACACTGCAATCTTTGAACCTTCAATATCTCTCATCAATAAATCAGCCCATGGTGCAAGATGTTTATTAAAAAAATCTCTTTGCTCTCCAATAGAATACTTTCTGGTAAATTTGCCTAGAATCAACCCGGCCATCATATCAAACAGACTAGCAATATGATCTTCAGGCTCCTTAACATTAGATTCTATTTCTATGCCTATCTCTTTCATATCGTTCCTAAGCTTAGCTAATGGCTTGTCCTTAAGGAAACCTGTCAAATAGTAAGAGGCAAAAGGCAATAATTCACCTCTACCTACACCAATAAAAATTCTAACATATTCATCTCTAATTGTTGGGAGATCGAGTGATGAAGCTAGTTTTACTAAAGTTTTTATAGATTTGCCAATGGGAGTATCATCTGATTCTAGAATTGTTAGTTGATTAACTAATTCTGCAGTTGGTTCTGCTCGAAGTAGACTAGCCAAAAAAGAGTACATGTCTGCTCTTAGCTGATCTTCGCTGTCAATAAGGTCATGTTTTGCAACATTAAGTGAACTCAAAATATATCTCCCAAAATTACTATTTATCAGTTTAGGAAAAAAATAAAGCTTTTTTTTGTGAATTTGTTAAATAAAAAAATAAAATAACATACTGATTTTGCTTGTGATAATCATTATCATTCTGCTCTTGGTTTAAAAACCATCATTTTAGGAGTGATCTTCTCTTCCTTTAAGTTATTAACTAAATCTTCAGATAAAATTATATTTTCCTCTTCACTTAAAATTTTTAATTTCTCATCATTTTTTGATTTAGATTGTTTAGTTGTTTTATCATTGATTATAATTTTTTCTTTTTTCACTTTAGATTTTGATTCTTTGAGGTCTTTAACCTTAGTTTTATTTTTTATAGCTTTCTTTCGTATTTCTTGGTTATCATCTTTATGATCTTGTGTGTCTTCATCTTTTTCTTTTAAAATGTCTGAAAGATAACCTTTACCAACTTGATAGGCTGTTTGCATGCCCTCTACAACAGTAGCGGCATCAGTAAAATCCTCGTGATAGTCATTTATTTCTGCATCTGCAAACCTGATAATTGGGTTTAATTTCCAAACTCTTCTTAATGCAATTTGCCTCAACCTATCTGGAATTCCATCTTTAAAAAACAAGTCCAAACCCTTTTCTTTTTTAATTTTTTCTGGGTCTGGCAATTTAAATTTATCTAATAACTCTTGGTCATTTAGTGCGTCATATTGTTTCTCGTCATTTTCTTCAGTTTCAACAATATTTTGTTCTTTAACTTCATCATTCTTAAATTTGATTTTATCTACAGATGTTTTTGCATTAACTTGATCAGACTTTTTAATGGATTTTCTTTTTGACCATCTTGACATAAACCCTTCGTTCGAATTGTTTTCAATTTCATCTTTCATTGACTTACTTCTCCATTAACGATCAATGTTAATTATATGTTTTTTTAATATTTAAACGTGCATCTCCACCACGCCTTGTGTTCTGATCAATGTCTTTTTTATCCCTTTTCCTTTTTTTAAACTCTTCTGGATGAAAGTGAAATTCAACAAATTTTTCCAAAAGTTCCGCTATAGGACCATATAAAGGAATTTTTTCTACTCTATCTTCACCGCAATCTTCATAGTCCTGGATATGATAAGGGGAAAGAGACACCTCAGCCAAATGTATATCAATATTTTGATCTTGTTTGTTTTTTTCTGCAGGATCATTGCCATCGAACAAGTCACCATCTCTTAAAACTATATATACTGAAGGGTCTGACGATTGCAGATTTTCAGCATAACCCTCTGATTCTGCATGATGCAAATCAATTGATGCTTCAGCAAAATACAAATTTTTATTAAGGCCATCTTCTTTTTTAACATCATTGATTAATGGATATATTCTGACATCATTTATAGGAGGATAACCTAATCCACCACTTACCTCCAAGGGTATTAAGTCATTAATAATCCACTTATGACTTTCCCAAATATTATCTATTTCTTGTCTTTCTAAAATAATTCTTACTGCGTATAGAAGATGTTTTTCACTCTCAAGATTTTTCATATTGTTCTCAATAAAATTATTTAATTAAATAAATATGTTCACAAACTAGCAACAAAAAAGATTAAAAAACAAATTAAAAATTTCTATTTAGAGATAATTTAATTGACAATTTTTGCATTTTAATCCTTTGATGAACTTATCTTGGGAGTTTAAAATTGGATATTCAAAATAATAAAATATTAATATGTAACTGCGAAAAAACTATGAAAATTGATGGAGACGCCCTTTCAAAGGCCTGCTCTTCAGAGACAACTTGTAATGTTAACCATAATCTTTGCGGTTCAGAATTAAATGTTGTACTTGATCAACTAAAAGAAACACAAATTTCTAATAAAAATTTATTAATTGCTTGCACACAAGAACAAAAAACGTTTGACCAAATAGCAGAAGAAAATAATTTTGAAACGCCAAAAACTTTTAATATAAGAGAATATGCTGGATGGTCAAAAGAGAGTGAGAAGTCAATACCTAAAATAAGTTCTTTAATCCATTCTTCACTTCAAAAAAACAAACAAACCCCTAGTCTTACACTAGAATCTTCAGGTAGGTGTTTTGTTTATGTAGATAGTAACAAGGGAGAAAAATCAATCGAAGTTGCGTTTGATTTGTGTAAAAAATTAACTTCTCATCTTGGTGTTACATTAATGATAAGCAACATAAAAGACGACTTAATTTTAGAGCCTAACGATTTTAAAATCACAAAGGGATATATTAAAAAAGCACAAGGATATTTCACTCAATTTAAACTCGAAATAAATGACTTTGCAGAAAGTTTACCAAGTAGTAAATCAACAATTAATTTTGGAGATTTTTACAGTAAAGTTGATACTGACTGTGATTTGATCATAGACCTTAGTGAAAACACACCTATGTTTACAGGTGACCATAAGAGAGATGGTTATTTTAGGGCCAGCACTAACAGCCCTTCTGATCTATTTGATATTTATACAAAAGTAATTGATATGATAGGCCAATTTGAAAAACCTATTTATGTCGATTTCAATGAAAGTTTATGTGCACATTCTCGTAATGGCATCACTGGGTGCACCAAATGTTTAGATGTTTGCCCAGCTGGCGCGATTCAATCAATCGGTGATATAGTTTCAGTAGACCCTGGTATATGTGGTGGTTGCGGCTTTTGTGGTTCAGTCTGTCCTTCAGGAGCAATACAAACAGATTACCCTAGTCTTGATGTAATCTTAACTTCATTATCTGAATTGAAAAATCAATTTAATTCTGCTGGCGGTAAAGATCCCGCCTTAATTCTTTTTGACACAAGCTTTGGTGCCGAAATGATTAGCTTAATTTCTAGATATGGCAATGGATTACCTGCAAATGTTATACCTTACGAAATGCATTCTGTTGGAAGAACTGGTCACGACCTTCTAGTTTCTTCATTTGCATTAGGTTTTAAAAAAATATTTATTATTCTTAACCCCAAAAACAGCGAAGAATATACTTTTTTACCCAAACAAGTAGAGATAGCTAACTCTTTACTTTCCGGAATTGGAAATAATGAAAAAAAATCAATATCTATAATTGAAGAAACTGACCCAGAAGCAGTTGAAAATGAAATTTACAAAACTTCAGAATATACAAGAATAAAGCCGTCTCCTTTTATACCTCTTGGTGCACCTCGAGGAATTTTACGGGCAGGTATTCAAGGACTTTCAAAAAGTAATAACAATAAAAGTTCTATGATCCAATTACCTGAAGGTTCACCCTATGGAAAAGTAGATGTTAACCTTGAAAGTTGTACCATATGCTTATCTTGTGTAAGTGCATGCCCTGCTGGGGCCCTTCAGGATAATCCTGATGCCCCTCAATTATTATTTAGAGAAGATGCCTGTCTTCAATGTGGGATATGTGTAGCGACATGTCCTGAGAAAGCAATTTCACTAGTACCTCAATTTAATCTTGACGATGAAGCTATGTCAGCAGAAGTTATTATAGAAGACAAGCCTTTTGATTGTATTCAATGTGGCAAAACATTTGGCACTACAAAATCTATTGAAAGAATTATAGATAAGCTATCCTCTCATTCAATGTTTGAAGCCGATGGCAGGACTGAAATGCTGAAAATGTGTGAAGATTGTAGAGTTGGAGCAATGTTTGCACAAAAGGACAAAATGCTTGAGGCGAAAGACAGACCTAAACCAAGAACTACAGACGATTATTTAAACTAAGTTTATAATAAATCAGCTAAAGGAAGATTTGTTAAAAGATTTTGAGGTTTAAATTTTATTATTGATTTTTGTCCCATAGCCAATCCAACATAAACTGGCTTACCCTGCATTGATTCTTTAAACCCATCTTTAGCTTCAAGCTGAAACAAACATAGTATTTGCTTTAACCTGTCTTCGCTTACGTCTGCACCTTCATATAGATCATTTAAAATAGAAGTAGCATCACTATCTAAGCCTAAATGCCAAGACCATTTATCATCTTCAATTTTTTGCATTGGCTGAACAGAGACTTCAATTGATAAAAAATGAAAGATCCATTTTTCTATTACTCTTGCTAAAGCGTCTAAACCTGGTTTAGTGTATGCAAGATCAATTGATGTATCAAACTTATCAGATCTTTCCCAATAATTATCAGCAGAGCTTTCTCTTAAAATATCAATATCTACTTCTAATTGATTAGGTTTATTTGTATCAATGTTTTTCTGCTCTGCTTGTAATTGAACTACAGCTTCGTCTGCTACCATAATTTCATCTTCAGCTATAGTAACAACTTGAGTTCTGAAAAACAGTTCAGAAGCCCTTACCTGTAATGCAAATGAGTTTTCATTAAGAATATTTCTTAAAATAATTTGTACCAACTGATCAACAAAAAGAGGTGGAAAGTTAATAGATTGGCCTCTTGAAATAGCTAAATATGCAGCCTCTAAGGTAGCGTAATTAGATAAAAATTCTCTAAACTTCAATATGACTTCATAGTTGAAAACAACATCTTTATCCTTAATTAAATCAAGATCTCTTTTCTCAACTTTTATAAAAGGGGCCTCAACTAACTTTTTATGGAGCTCTATTTCTGCTTCACAAGATTCTTCAATTGGAGCCACTTCTGGCCTATAAAAATATGCTCTCATAAAATCTTCTGTAGGAACAAGACAACCTGATTTATCTTTATCTAAAAGATGCCACCCAGACGTTAACCAAAAATCGTTTATTGTCATTTTTAAATTCCTTTTAAATTTTAATCTTCATCAACAACAGTCCATATTTTTTGTTCAGCACACGAATCCGCTTTTGGTAAATTTCTAAATTTTTCCTTTATGCCCTCTTCTGACCATTCCCTTGAAACACTTAAAAGACTTCCTAATTCGTGATCTTTGCATAATTCACTCATAAATTTTATTTCCTCAGAGGCTGCTTTTTCAGCAATGATTTTAGAAGGAGCACCATAATGTTCTATGAAATACTGACCTAAACTATATTGTAAATTTATTAAATCATCTTCATTAACTGTTACAAGACTAACCAATGTTGAATATCCAAAACTAGAACAGCCTATAAAGCCATTAGAAAAGGCTTGCTTGACTTTACCTTTTAAGTCTTCATTTTGGATATTATTAAAACTAAAGGTTCCTACTAAAGCAAGTTCTCCTTCTTCTGCAGCGACTGGAAAAATATTTAAATCTGACTTGTCAAAGCGGATAGTTCTAGCAAACTTCATGTTAAGTCAATATCCCCAAATTGTTCAATAATATCTATAGGTGATAAAAATACTTCTTGTGCATTTGACTTTACGATTGCTAAACCATTCTCATCTAACCCTACCCAAGAAACTTCTTGACCACTCTTTAAAGTAACAACCTTAGTCTCTTCTCGTCTTTTATTCCATACTTCAGTAACTGGCTTAAATCCTTCGTCTTCCCACTGACTTACCCATGCAAGAAAATGTCTAGACAAAGATTCAATTGCTCTTGTTCTGGAAACATATCCTCCCCCTTCGTCTGCTAAAGAGGTTACATCTGCATTGATTTCGTTTTCATTAATTTCAATATTATTATTTAAACGTAACTTCAGACCGACAACCATCCAATCAGGAATTGACTGATCATCATTAGAAGGTGCAATCTCAACTTTAACTAAACCAGCCTCCCCTCTGTTTAAAAAAATAAACCCAGGAAAGGCATAAGTTACTGCAACTTCTGGCGGAGCGAGTGCACCAATAGCATCACCTGAAGCAACCATCATGATATATAACATTTGATTACATTTAATTTTAGGTATTTCAGGTGACAAAATAATTGCAACTTCTACATATTCTGGATTTTCAGAATAAAGTACTGTCCCAGTTTCACTTTTGCCTGCTACAGCGATCGCTTTTGCAAAGACATCAATACCATTAACCACTGGAATTGGGGTTAATATAGGTGGTAATAGAGGTGGATCATTTTCATTCGCAGGATCTGGTTCATAATATAAACTCATGATAATTCCTCTTCATCTAGCTTTATAGATTTGATGATACTTTTTGCAATTAATCTATAATTTTGTGATTGAATAGATTCAGGCTCTGATATGATTATAGGGATACCTGCATCAGAGCTTTTTCGAACGTCAACTGAAATTGGTATCTCACCCAACAAATCTATATTTCTTTTCTTTGCCTCAGCTTTCACTCCACCTTCTCCAAAAATATGATCAACCCTTCCACAGTCAGGACAAGACCAATATGACATGTTTTCTATCATTCCTAAAACAGGAACATTTGCCTTTTGAAACATTGTTAATGCTTTTACTACATCTAACAGAGCTATATCCTGAGGTGTAGAAACAATAATAGCACCAGCTAGGTTAACTTGTTGTGCCAAAGAAATTTGGATGTCACCTGTACCAGGAGGTAAGTCTATAACTATTACATCTAAATCACCCCATACTACTGAATTAAGCATTTGTGTAAGAGCAGATTGAACCATTGGACCACGCCAAATCATGGCTGTGTCATCCGGTACCAATAAACCCATAGACATCAAACTAATTCCATAATTTTGCAATGGAGCAACCATATCGCCGCCAACTGATGCTGGCCTACCACTAACACCTAACATTCTAGGTTGAGATGGACCATAAACGTCAGCATCTAGCAAGCCAACTTTATAGCCTTCTAATTTTAGAGCTATGGCTATATTCGCTGATGTTGTAGACTTTCCAACTCCACCTTTGCCTGATCCAATGGCAACAAATCTCTTAACATTACTTTCTAGAACTTTTTCAACTTTGTCTTCTTTATCAGTTTCAAATGTCGAAGTTTTTTCTTTATTTTCATGAGCAGTGACTACAACTGTGGCGCTAGTGACATCCTTAATATTTAAAACTCTTTCTTGTGCAAGCTTTCTAATAGGTTCCATAGAAGCACCTCTATGAACAGGCACTTCCAAAGTAACGGCTACGTTACTATCTTTAATGGTAATATTATTGATTAAACCAAGAGAAACAATATCTTTCGATTGTGAAGGATCTTCAATTTCTTTCAAAGCCTCTAAGATTAAATCTTCGTTTATATTAGTCATTTTTTTTTGGGAGCAGTAATGTTGAGGTAATTGTATGATTGAAACCTAATTCTTCAATTTTAATCTGAGCTGTAATATTCAATGAAGAATTCTCACTTAATTCGCCATCCTCTATTTTTTTGTTTATGAGATTTTCTAACTCTTTATGGGTTGTAACTCCTAAGTTTTTTAAAAATTTTCTAAAACTTATTTCTGAATCAGTCATTTCAGACATGTCTTTTTTATCTCTCATAATTCTCTCCAGTAATTTCTTAATAAATTTAAATAGTTTTATAATTTTGGATCAGCTAAATGCTCTCTTAACATATCAATGAATTGAGCTGACATGTGCTTCACATAATCCTCATGATTATCTATATTTATAACATTTTTTCCAACATGAGCTGAGTAACGGGCTGCCGCGTAAAGCATAATGTATTTTAAGTCAGTAGACTTTACTGTTTTATTTTTAGTGTTTGCGAAGGTAATAAAATGATCGGCTAATTTTAAGAAATTTTTTCCATCAAGGACAACCTGATCAGTTATTTTTTTTTCTGAGCTATCTGGTCGCTCATGCCATTTTGGTAAATCCATGTTTAATCTATATCTCCCATGTAAAATAATAAACTAATTTTAAAACTTAAGATAGCCTACAAATTTTCTTCTTAATTTAAAAATTGTTTCTTATTTATAAAATTTTAAAATAGAATAATATTTTTTTGGGAGAACATTAAATGGAAGAACTTTGGAAACTTGACGCTTTTGAAATTTCAAAATTATTTAAAAAAAAAGAAGTATCTGCAGTTGAAATTTGTCAACAAACAATCAGTCACATTCAAAATACTAATCCAAAAATAAATGCTATTGTCGTTGATACTTTTGAAGAAGCAAAAAAGACAGCTCAACTACTTGATAAAAAAATAAGTAACAATGAAAAATTAGGAGAACTTGCTGGAGTTCCTGTAACTGTTAAAGTTAATACAGACCAAGTAGGCTTTGCTAGCACTAATGGCTTAAGAATACAAAAGGATCTGATTGCAAAACAAGACAGTCCTGTAATTAAGAATTTAAAAAAATCTGACTCACTTATTGTTGGGAGAACAAATACTCCAGCTTTTAGTATACATTGGTTCACAAGAAACAGTCTTCATGGACACACATTTAATCCTCATAATAAAAATATTACTCCTGGTGGTTCTTCTGGGGGAGCAGCAGCGGCAACAGCGGCTGGAATGGGAGCTATTGGACATGGTACTGATATAGCTGGATCAATACGTTACCCAGCTTATGCTTGTGGTATTCATGGATTAAGACCAAGCTTAGGTCGTGTGCCAATGATAAATTATACCACACCAGACAGGCATATAGGTGGACAAATAATGGCCGTATCAGGTCCATTAGCTCGTTCAATAAAGGATATAGAAATTGGGTTAAGGGCAATGAGCCAAGAAAATTTTGATGACCCTTGGTGGACGCCAATACCATTATCATTTGAAATGCCTATAAAAAAAATAGCTTTAATAACAGAAATAAAAGGGTTAAAAATTGATTCTCTTATTAAAGAACAATTGAAAAAAGTTGCAAAGTTTTTAGAGCAATCAGGCTGGATAATTGAAGAGCCTGAAGCACCAGATTTTTCCGAAGCAGCTAAATTTCAAGCTGCCCTTTGGCTTGGTGAGTTTAGGAGAACTGGAGGAGAAGCCATAAAAAAAGAAAATGACCCCGATGCAAACTTTATATATGACCAAATGTCTAGAAGATGTCCTGATACTAGTTTGGATAACTTTATGGACGCACTTCAGCAAAGAGCTAAAATAAGTAGAGACTGGAATAAGTTTTTTGACAAATATCCATTGATACTATGCCCTATAACAGGAGATTTACCTTTTCCAGACTTAAAGGATCTTGAGTCACCATCTTCATTTGATTTAGTTTTTGATTCTATGCTTCCACAAATTGCTCCTCCTTATTTAGGATTACCAGGATTATCTTTTGCAACTGGAAAAACTGAATCTAATATTCCATTGGGAGTCCAATTTATTTCAAGAAAATTCAGAGAAGATATTTTATTAAACGTAGGCTATGAGTTGGAAAATCATTTTTCAAAAATAAAACCTGTAATCCCAAATTTCTGAAGTTAGTATCAAAATAAATGTTGATAATTTGATATATAATATTATAGATTTTATTAAATTAAATTTATGTACGATTTTACATGTTAAAAACAAATATAAAAATCACATATGCTGAATCCTGGTTACCATTACATCATAGGTTTTTGATACATACTGTAGAATTCTTATCCGCAAGAATTTCTCTAGAAAAACGTTATAAAAATTTTATTTCTTTATCACACAATAAAACAGGAACACAACTCTGGAAACATGCATTAAATTCAATGGGCATTCAGACGCCTAAGTTGGCACCTTTACCTAAAAGAAGTAAGTCCAAAGGGTTGATTATAGCTGCGAATCATCCATTTGGAGTGGCTGACGGAGTTTTTTTATCATGGTTTGCGTCAACTTTAGATGAAAATTTTAGAGTTATAGCACATGGAGTTTTACAACGCGAACCAACTTTAGCAGATAATATTCTTCCCATAGATTTTAGTAATAGAAAAAATGCCATGCGAGATAATGTTGTCACGAGGCAAACAGCAATCAAAATACTTAAAAGTGGCGGTGTTATAGCAATTTTTCCCGCAGGTGGGGTAGCTTGGTCTAGAAAAAAAGGCTTGCCTGTTCAAGAAGACGATTGGAAACCTATGCTGGGAAGATTAATAAATGACTCTAATTGCGATGTAATAATTACTAAGTTTGAAGGACAGAACTCAAAGGCTTTTCAATTAGCATCTAGAATTCATCAAACCATAAAACAAAGTTTATATTTATACGAAATTAAAAAAAGCTTAGATAAACCTATGAAATTTAAAGTCTTAGAATATTTTAAAAATCAGTCCTTACCTAAATTAAACGATAAAGATCTCTCTATTTATCTACAGAAAAAATTAAACGGAACAAATTAATTGTTAAATAATTTACCGCCCTTTTTAGAGAGTTCTGGGGGAGCTGTTGGTCTTTTTAAAAATGTATCTACGTCATTAACATCTAGAAATTTATCACCCGCTTTTATTATTTCTTCGTTTCTTAATTTATTTAAGGGCGTATATTTTGGATGATGGTGATCTATAAAAGGATTATTTCTAGCAGCATTATAACAACACAACAACGTCCAGCGTCTATCAGGTGAATTGTTTTTATCTGACCTGTGAAGAGTATTACAATGGAAAAACAAAACATCACCTGGATCCATTTCACAATAAACCAGTTCCAAATGTTTTTTTGCTTCATCTACTCTTTTTAGATCAACCCCAACTTGACCACTTTCAAGTAATGCATGATCAATTCTACCTAAATTATTAGATCCAGATAAAACTTGTAGACAACCATTTTCTTTCGTGCATTTATCTAGCGCAATCATCACAGTAGCCATTAAAGGAAATAGACAGCCATTATTATACCAATAACCATAATCTTGATGCCATTCCCACGCACCTCCTTCAAACGGTTCTTTTGCAGTAATCTTGGAATGATAATGGTAGACCTCTCCACCTAGCAAATCTTCCATAGTATCAACAATTTTTTCTGATCTTGCTGTTACACCGTAAATACTGTCATCTGGATGATTCCACGCCATCATTTTTGTACTTAAACCTTCTGAATCTTTTCTATCATATAAATGATTTCTAATAGCTGGGTCTTGAGTTGAGGCATTTTGTAAAAGCTCTGTCTCCTTTTTATTAAAAAAGTCTTTTACAATTACAAAACCATTTTTATGAAAATCATTAGTTTCCAACTTATTTAAAACAGATGCCATTTACCCCCCCCTTAAAAATTAATTTGAAATTACTTCATGTTTTTTAATGTGTGCCAATTCATATAGCTTTTTTTCACATCAGCTTCACAGGTAAACACCCCAAACACCTCTTGTAAAAAATTTATGAGGTTTTTACTAATAATATTTTGATTTTTTAAATTGTATTTATTCTTTAAAAGTTCTATCCAAATAGTCATTGCGCTATGTGTAACTGCAATAGGAATTGGATCAACATTGATAATAATCTCACTTTTAAAGTCTCCATTTAAAGTCATAACTAATTTTTTAAATTCCTTTTGCAAATCTAATAATTTTTTTAACAAAACTTCTGTTGAGCCATCTAGACTTTCTTTAGTGTTAGGTTCTTTCTCCCATTTTCTGTCTAATAATTCTTTTATAGGCTTTGGAATTTTCTTTATTTTCATATTTAGATTTTCAAAATCTGAGCTTATGTTATTTAACAAAAGGATATTTTCATCATTATTATTAATCTTAAATTTTTCTCCAGATTTATGAGCATTATAGATTAAATACATTCTTCTGGAACCTTCAATTAGGTCGGTTAAAGTAAGTTTAACAAATACACTTTTCTTGGCTCTTTTAATTACCGACCTTAATTCAGATTCTATTTGTTCTTGTTTTTTCATAATCTTCTAAACTACAATTTATTAATTTTTTTAATGCAGTTGTATAAAGTTTCCTTCATGCACATTTCATAAAAATCTTTTGTTTTATAACGTTCTTCATCACTCATTTTCTTTTCTAACATTTCAATATTTTGCCTTGCACCATTAATGTTAAGGTCTTCTGCAAAACGCCACCAGAGGTGAGCTATAATATAATTTTTAGTAACGCCTTGACCATTATAGTACATGTTACCTATTAAAAGTCTGGATGTAGGATGTCCTCTTATGCCAGCGTATTCGAATGACCTAAGTGCTTGTTGATAATTTTTTTTTACACCTGAACCTTTATAGTATGAATGACCTAAGGCATAGTTTGCTAGAATATTTCCTTGATTTGAAGAAAGAAAAAACCAAGAAAATGCTTCGTTATGGTCAACAGGAACGCCTAGACCTTTTTTATACATGATACCCAAATTATATTGGGCTTTATCATCACCTAAATTGGCATCATAGCTTAGAAAAAATAGAGCTTTTTTGTATTCTCCTTTTTCTAGTGCTTTATAACCTTTTAAATAATCACCTGCTGTAGCAAGTGAACTAAAATTTATTATAATTAGAAAAATGAACTTTAACATTTAAAGTTTTCCTTTTAACCAACTTTAATTTATCATTGTCTAATATTTATAAAATTAATTATTAATATATCTAATCTGCGCTCATTTAAATTTTAAAACAATAATATTTATAAATATAAATAAAAAAATATTAAGATATGGAAATAAAAGTGTTGCTTTCAAAGACTTTTAATAAAATTTCAAATAATATGTCTGCGCCATTAATCGCAATAAGTTTAATGATTATCTCAGGATTATTTTTTGTTTTAATGCATAGCGCAGTAAAGTACTTATCAAAAGAAGTTCATATTTTTGAAATTGCTTTTTTTAGATGCGCTTTAGTCATTTTTGTTTTAGCACCAATTATTATTCAGCAAGGCAAAACTATATTCAAAACTAAACAACCTAAAATGCAATTTTTAAGAATTATTACTAACTCTGTTGCTATGTTGTGTTTTTTCTATGGGATCTCAACCACTCCTTTAGCTCAATTAACTACATTAGGGTTTACTGTGCCCATTTTCGCAACGATATTAGCTGTAATTTTTATGAAAGAAAAAATTAGATTAAGAAGGACAACTGCATTAATTATCGGCTTTATTGGTACTATAGTTGTCATGCGCCCAGATATTTCAATTGAATTAGGTGCTTTACTAATAATTTTTTCATCATTTTTATGGTCAATTTGCCTTATTTTTATAAAAAAACTTACACAAACTGACAGCGCAGTAACTATATCTCTTTATTTTGGTATTGGTATGATCCCAGCTACATTTATCCTTGCTTTTCCAGTAATGGAAGCAATTGACATGAGGCAATTTACTATTCTTGTATTTATAGCTATTACTGGGACATTAGCTCAAACAATTATGAACACTGCATTAAAAAAAGGAGAATTAGCCCTTCTTCTTCCATTTGATTTTTTAAGGTTAATTTGGTCAGTATTAATTGGTTATGTATTATTTGCAGAAGAGCCTACTTTTACGCTTTGGATCGGCGGATTTCTAATTATAGGTTCAACAACCTATATTGCTTGGAGAGAAGCAAAATTGAAGAATCAACCACCACTTTAATCTGAAAGTGAAGAAGCTCCACCATGGTTTGCAGACCATGTCATAGGATCATTTAAAAAACTTTCGACCTCCCCAATAGCACTGGTCTCAAAATAGTTATTATCTTTTGCGACTTTTAAAACGTCCCACCAAGTTGCTAATGAATGCATTTGTAATCCAATGCTATCAAGAGCTTCTCTCGTTTGAGGGAAAATATCATAATAAAATACTACAAAAGTGTGATCCACTTTCGCGCCAGCTTCCCTTAAAGCTTCACAAAATTTAATTTTGCTATTTCCATCAGTTGTTAAATCTTCAACCAGAAGTATGTGAGAGTCATTTTTAAAATCACCTTCAATCTGAGCATTTCTTCCAAATCCTTTTGCTTTTTTACGAACATATTGCATTGGTAACATCAACCTATCAGCTATCCACGCAGCAAAGGGTATTCCAGCTGTTTCTCCTCCAGCAATTGAATCAATATTTTCAAAACCAATATTTCTAGTAATAACAGAAGCGGCAAAATCCATCAAAGTGTGCCTAACTCTTGGGTAGGAAATTAATTTTCTACAGTCAATATATACCGGGCTTGCCCAACCAGAAGTAAACTTAAACGGTTCACCTGAACTAAAACGTACAGCCTCAACTTCAATTAACATTTTAGCTGTAATAGTTGAAATAACTTCTTTATCTGGAAAGCTTGTTGGAAACATTTATAATTTAACCTCAATTAATTTAAAATAATAATAACAAGATGTAAAATTAATATTTAATTTTACTATGTCATAATCTATTTATGTAAAAATTGCATTAAATTATTTTTACCTTTTTATTTTTAAGCTTTTTAATAATCAATTATAAATTTTTTTAGAATAGACAATCCAGTCATAAAATCTTTAACATCCATAGCCTCATAAGGATTATGAGATCCCTTGTCATTTCTTACAAAAATCATACCTGTTTTAATTCCAACATTTGCAAAAATAGCTGCGTCATGCCCCGCCCCACTTGGTAAAGAAGCTCTTTCAAAACCAAGAAATTCTCCAGCATCTAATAATTTTTCAATTATAGATTTATCTAGCTCTGCAGGAGATGATTTTATCAAATCGTCAAATTCAAACGTTACCCCTCTTTCTCTTTCTATCGTTTTACATTCAGATTTTAACAATGCTTCAAGGGCGTCTAAAGTAGCAATGTCCTGACTACGGGATTCAAAGCTAAAAAAAATTTCTCCAGGTATTCTTGACATTGCATGATGTTCTGAGTCTGTTTGAAATATACCTGATGTTAGAACTAGGTCGCCTCCATGTTGTTGTATAGTGTTCCAATGATCGTCCATACGAGTAATCAAATCAGCACCTGCAAAAACTGAATCTCTTCTCAAATACCTTGGAATGGTTCCTGAATGTCCCGCGGAACCTTTACATATGATGTTGTGATGACGATTATTACCTCTAATGCCCGTGACTATTGCTGCGGGCCAATTTCTATCAACCAATATAGGGCCTTGTTCAATATGTAATTCTATAAACAGTTCTATGCTTTCTTTATTTATTAAAGAGGTTGCAGATCGTATTTTATTTAAATCAACCCCACAATTTTGCATGGCTTTAGATAATTTCTCTCCTGTTTTTCTGTGCGTTGCATTTAAATCTTCTTTAGTAAGCAAACCAAAAATTGACTTTGATCCTATGTAATTTCTTCCATACCATGCACTCTCTTCTCCTCTAAGTGCTACGACCTTTAAAGGTAAGCTTAAATTTATTTTATTTTTAGAGATATACGAAAGAATAAGAAACCCGGCAAGAACGCCAGCTAGACCATCAAAATTTCCTCCTAAAGGTACAGAGTCCATATGAGACCCAACTAGTATATATTTACTATTTTCAATCGGTTCGGAAGAATAAAATACATTTGCAGCATCATCTACTTCTACATGTAAACCCAATTTAATAGCTAACTTTGATAAATAATTAATGGCATCAGTTTCACCTTTTCCATATGTTTCTCTAGAAACGCCCTGTTTGTCTTTAGTCAATTCAGCGATATCGTCGAAGATTTTTGTTGCTAAACTCTCCATCCATTTTTCATCATATAATGAAATGTTAATAAGTTTATCGTTCATATATCAGTTTCCATAAGAGCGACTGCATCAGGAGTGTTTTTATCGTCTACTAAACCTATCAAGTCAGAAATTTTAGACACATTATTTTCTTCACAGTAACTTTTTATACCTGACAACATTGATAACATTGCATTCGGGTTAATGAAAGTTGCTGTTCCAACTTGAACAGCTGACGATCCAGCGAGAATAAATTCTATAACATCCTCAAAATTGCTAATTCCACCACATCCTATAATTGGTATATCAACAACCTTTGAACATTGATAAACCATCCGCATAACAATTGGCTTTAAACCTGGGCCAGACAAGCCCCCCATTATATTTCCTAAGGATGGTTTAAATGTTTTAATATCAATTTGCATTGCTAGAATTGTATTTGCTACTACTAGAGCATCAGCTCCTGCATCTTGTGCAGCACTTGCAACTTCAATTGTTTCTCCAGTGTTTGGGGTAAGTTTTGCCCATATAGGAATATTAGTTATCGACCTAACTTTTTCTATAACTTTAAAAGTAGAATTAGGTCTCATTGCAAAAGCTTTTCCATCATCTTCTATATTTGGACACGAAATATTTATTTCAATTGCATCTACACCTGGTACTGAAATTTTATCACAAATATACGCAAACCCATCTGCAGAAGGAGCTGAAACACTTGCAACAAATGGAGTGTTATATTCTTTGTATATAGGTAATATGTTTTTCTTGAAATCTTCAATCCCCTTGCTTGGTATCCCAATAGAATTTAACATATTATAACCACTTTCAGAAACTCGGGGTGTCGCATTTCCGGTTCTTATTTCAGCAGTAATGGTTTTAGCAACATGAGCTCCTAAAAGGTCAATGTCAAAAACACTTGCTAAGTCTTCAGAAAATGTTCCAGAGGCTGGCATAATGGGGTTTTTAAGGATTATATCACCAATATTTGTTTTCAAATCTACCAAGGTAATGCCTCCGAAACTCTGAAAACTGGTCCTTCTTTACATACTCTTTTTTGGATGATTTTATCCCCAATTTCAAAAGGCCTTACGCAACAAAAACACATGCCTATACCACAAGCCATCTGTTGTTCTAATGCTATTTGACCAGGTATATTATTTAATTCACAAACTTTTTTTAATAATTTTAAAATTCTGTTTGATCCACATGTAAAGAAAGCATCAACACCTTGATTTGACATCATATTATTAACTAATAATTCAAGATTATCCATAGAACTAGAACCGTCATTATCCGTAACTACAATAACTTTATTAGATAATGAATTAAATAAATCTATAGACATTAAATACTCTTTTGATCTAGCACTACATATTACAGTTAAGTTAATCCCTTTTTTAAAAGCTAAATTTGCTAAAGGAGCTAATGTCGCTAAGCCAACTCCTCTAGCTATTAAAACTATATTTTTATAATTTTCCTCTACTACAAACCCGTTTCCAAGTGGACCTACAATATTGAAAATATTATTTTTCTGTAAATTAGAAATAGCCCTAGTTCCTTTACCATGTAATTTGTACAGAAACTCAATTTGGTTTTCTTTTTTATTAAATTGATAAACGCTCATTGGCCTTCTCAAAAAAGAAATTGAACCGTCAGAAGGAGGGCACTGTAAATGAAAAAATTGTCCTGGTACAATATCTAAGGCTTTTGATGGTGCTCTAAGGATCAAATGCTTATAATCGTTATTTATATAATTATTTGATACGACCTCTGTGTCAACTTCATAAATTTTAATTCTATTTTTATTATTCATAATATTTTAACTAACAATTAGTTTCTCATTAAGTTTGGTAGAAAAGTTGAAATTTCTGGGACATACGTAATTATAAGAAGTACTATAATATTAACTAAAAGAAACGGCCATATACCGCTTATGATTTTAATTACAGGCTTGTTTAAGGTTGAGGATGCAACAAAAATATCCAGGCCAAATGGAGGTGTTATCATCCCAATTCCTATATTTAATGTCACAATAAGCCCAAAGTGTATTGGATCAATTCCTAGAGAAACTGCGACTGGAAACAGCGGAGGGACTAGGATTAAAAGTGCTGAGTTGGGATCTATAAACATCCCTGCAAGAAAAAAAGCAATATTTACAACTAATAAAAAAGTAATCATACCAGCATCAATATTTATAAGAAAATCTTTAAGAATATCAGGTACTTGAATAATAGTTATAAAAAAAGAAAGAACACTCCCCATAGCAAGTAATATAAAGATTACTGATGAAGAAATTGCTCCCCTTTCTATTATTTTAAAAAAATTAGACCAATTTAGATTTTTATAAATAATAGATTCAACCAGAAGTGCATATATAACACTTATTGCTGCAGCTTCTGTTGGAGTAAATAAACCTGAATAAATGCCCCCTAATATAATTGCAGGCATTCCAAGAGCCCATTTTGCTTGCATAAACTTACCTAAAATTATACCTTTTTCCCTTTTAATATTTGAAATCATGTTATTTTTTCGACTTTCAAATATTACTAAAACTGCAAACGCTAATCCTAAGAAAATTCCTACAGCTAAACCTCCAGCAAAAAGAGCAGTTATAGACGTTCCTGTCATCCAACCGTATATGATCATGGTGATACTTGGTGGTATTAAAATAGCTGTTTCTGCACTTGAAACAATTAGTCCAAGACTAAATTTTTCACTAAAGCCAGCTTTCTTTAAATCTGGATACATCAGCTTACCAATTGCAGCAACTGTTGCTGCAGCAGAGCCTGATACTGACCCAAAAGCCATAGCACTTCCAATAGTTGTATGTCCAAGTCCTCCAGTAAAATGTCCAAAACATGCTTTAATAAAATTTGTTAATCTTCTTGCTATCTCACCAGAAGACATAATTTCTGCAGCAATGATAAAAAAGGGAATAGCAAGTAAAGTTGAGTGATTAATTCCACCTACCATTTTTTGAATAATAACTGTGTCTGGTATAGTAGAAAAGAATATTTCCTTTACTATGAGCGCAGGAACACCCAGAACAAGAAACATTTCAAAACCAAATGCTAAAAGGGTTAATGCAAAAATAACTATAAGAAATATCATCCGTCTTCCTTAATATTAGTTACTAAATGATGTTTTTCATTGAATCTATTTTTAAAATTTAGAAAGCTTAATGCATATCGAATAGAAATAAGTAAGAAACCTAATGTAGGAGCCACATATAAAACAAACATTGGTATGTTTAACGTTGGACTTACCTGTCCAGAGTTATAAACAAATATGGTGATTTTCAAACCTAACCAAATACAATATAATGAAAAAATAAACCCTAACAAATCAATGATTTTACCAAAATAAAGAAAATTCCTATTCGAAAAGGAATTTATAAAAGTAGTCATGGCTATATGACGCCCTCTATCAAATGCAATTCCTAAAGACAGGAAAACAACCCAAACCATAAGTAAACGTGATGCTTCGTCAATCCATGCAAATATACTTGCATATTGAGGAGTAATTTCTCTAACGATCACATTTAATCCATACAGACTTATCATGGAAACCGTAAAAAAAACTATTAAAAATCTTTCTAAAAACAATATGTTTTTAAGAACAAATTGAAGTCTATTTGACATAACTAATCATATTTAATTAAAAGAAATAACCCTCAGATAAATCTGAGGGCCATAACAATTTATTAACTTATTTTGTTAACCGAGTATATTCAGAGCCATATAACGACATCAATGCACTGCCTGTGTCCTTAGCTCTATCAATATAAGCTTTTTTAGCATCATCAAACATCATGTCTCGCATTTTCATTCTTTCGGTAGAACTTGCTACTCTGACGTTAATACCAGATTTTTTAATATGATCTAAAGCAGCTTTCTGTCCCGCAATTGCGCGTTTTTCAAGTCCAGGTATAACTTCCATAAAAGTAGACCTTATAATATTTTGATAATTTTCTGGTAATTTACCCCACCAAGATGGGTTAAACAAAACTATATCTTCCATTGCACCATGTTCTGAAACTACTAGATTTTTCTGAACTTCATAAAACTTCATAAATCGAATGGTTGTCAAAGGATTCTCTTGACCATCAACAACACCATTTTGCAATGATGTGTATAACTCTCCAAAAGGCAATGCAATTGCAGACGCGCCTAAGGAATTAAACTGTTCGATCAGAATTTTTGAATCCATAACTCTAAATCTTTGACCTTTAAAGGCACTTATATCGTCTAGAGATTTATTAGAAGTAAAGTTTTTGAAACCATTTGGCCACCATCCTACTGCAGTAAAACCACTTGCATCAAAGGATTTTAAAAGAGCTGCACCAAAAGGGCCTGCTCTTAATTCACGGGCCTGGTCAATATTTGAAGGTAATAAATACGGAATATCTAAAACAGAGATAGCAGAGTTAAAGCCGCCTAAGAATGCTGCTGGAGAAACAGTTGCCTCTAATGTTCCCATTTGAACACCTTCGTTCATCTGTCTAGCATTACCTAATTGAGCAGATGGAAATAGTTTAAATTCAACAGCTCCATTGGTTCTTTTTTTTACAAGATCCGCAACAATTTCTAACGTCTTATGTCTAGGCTGCTTTGCTGACTCTAAATGGCCAATTTTTGCTGTAAACTCCGCTGCATTTACTTCTGCATTAATTAAAAATCCAGACGAGCCAAAAGCAACAAGAGCTAGTGATAAAATTATTTTTTTAATATTCATAAATATCTCCAATTTTTTAAATAAATATTGAGCAACTTGGACAAAGAAATGTCAACTTAATCTTTCAAAAATTATAGTCTTTAAGACACATTTCTTATAAAGACAATCTGATCATTGTTTGATTTTTCAGGATAAAACAAATATCCATTTAAATTGAACTTTTTTAAATCAGCCTCGTCTAACACACGATTCTGAATTATAAAACGAGCCATTGCTCCACGTGCATTTTTGGCATAAAAACTTATAATTTTTTCTTTCCCATCCTTACGTTCTAAAAAAACTGGGGTAATTACTTTTAATGATAATACATTAGGTTTAATGACATTAAAATATTCATTTGAAGCGCAATTAACCAATATTTGAGTTTTAATTTCTTTTCCATACCGATTTAGACTTGTAGTTATTTTATCATTCCAATATTCGTAAAGCGAATTTCCGTGCCCTCCTTGCAATTTACTTCCCATTTCAAGTCGGTAAGGCTCTATGGCGTCTAAAGGTCTTAATAAACCATACAACCCAGATAAAATTCTTAAATGCTTTTGTGCCCAAAGAATGTCATCTGAACTCATTGTTTCAATGTCTAAACCTTTGTAGGTATCCCCTGCAAAAGCAAAAGCCGCAGCTTTTTTTTCTTGATTACCAAAATCTTGAAATCTTTCTCTATTTAACTCTGCAAGTTTTGGGCTAATATCCATAAGTTTTTGTATATCATCGACAGTAAAATCACGGGCTATATTTACTAGCTCATTCACATTATTCGAAAAAACAGGTTGCGTTTCTGTAAATTTATTAATTGGTTTCATATTTAGTTTTTTTGCAGGTGAAACAACAACTAGCATTTTCTTCTCCTTAATTAGCAATTAGCTATAAAAATTAATGCATTTCCCGATAAAAGTCTAGGTGATGATTTTAATCATAATAAATTTAAAGCATTATAAATTATGTGATAGACAATTCATAAATTATTAAACTTTATAATGTTGGTTTAGAAATGAATTTTCTTTTTTCACAAAAAATTGTACCGGTAATTCTTTTAATATTATTAGTTTTAGTTTGGAGTTCTGTTTGGTCTTTATTTAGGGTTGCTATGGAAGTAATTCCCCCTTTAAGTTTTAGAGTTATTATTGGATTACCTGCTTTCATATTATTATTATTCCTTGGTTTTAAAAAAATGAAAACAGTTAATATTCCTTCAAACGAATGGAAGTCTCTTCTGTTAATAAGTTTTTTTAATGTAACGTTGTGGCAAGTGCTTATGTTATACGGAATTGGAATGCTCGGTGGCGGCAGAGCTGCTATCTTAACCTATACCATGCCCGTTTGGGCGACTATTTTTGCCTCTATATTTGGTTATGAAAAAATTAATATTTCTATAATTATTTCATTAATTTTTGGAATGTTTGGCATATTTTTTCTTTCTATTGAAATAAATATTTTTGAAAATATCTTTGGCTTTTTGATAACACTCTCTGCCGGTTTAAGTTGGGCAATAGGCACAATGATAGTAAAATATGGAGGTATTAAATCAGATGGATTAATTGTAGCAGGTTGGCAACAAATAATCGGCATACTACCAATTATACCTTTTGCATTCTACTTTGATTTGAGTAACTTTGGATCAATTGAGTTTAGACATATACTAGTGATTCTATTTGGAATCTTTTTATCAAGTGCTTATACATATTGGGCTTATTTTACCGTTTTACAAAAATTTTCAGTCAATATTACATCTATTTCTGTAATGGCTGTTCCAGTTTTAGCTATTTTAATTGATTATATTATCGTTGATGTTGTGTTTTCCCTGTTTGATTTTATAGCTTTAATTTTTATAGTTACAGGTATTTTTGTGGCTGCTAAAAAACCATTTAATAATAATAATTAATACCCATACTTACTTTTAGGAATATTCTACTATCTTATCTATAAATAACTTGCCATACTTTTCGAACTTTGTTGTCCCTACACCGTCAATTTTAAGCATATCTGTCTGATTGTAAGGTTTAGTTTGTGACATTTGTATAAGAGAAATATCATGAAATATAGTATAAGCTGGTAAGTTCTTCTCTTGGGCAATCTTAAGTCTAAGGGCCTTAAGAGCTTTAAGTAAATTTACACTTTCATTTGATATATCTTTATTTTCATATCTAATATTTTTTGTTAATTTTTTTTCTAATTTTACCAATATATCTTTATAAAAAAAACTTGTATTATTCTTTAATACTTCAACACCAATATTAGTTATTTGAACCGCACCGTATCTTTGAAAATTTATTTGCAGGTGTCCATTCGCTAGTAATTGTCTTAAGAATGATTGCCAAAAGTTCTTTGATTTATCTTTACCAATTCCATAAACAGATAAGTTTTGGTGCCCTCTTTCAATAATTTTTTTATCCTCTGATCCCCTAATAACATTTATAACATGAGCCTGACCAAAATATTGGCCAGTCTTATAAATTGTCGACAACAATTTTTGGGCTAGGACTGTTCCATCAATTAATTTAGGAGGATTTAAACAGTTGTCACAATTATTACAACTCTCAGAAAAATCATCAAAATAAGCTAATAAAACTTTTCTTCTACACTCAGGTGTTTCGGCGTAAGATAATAAATAATCTAATCTTTTATTTTCCCTTAATTTATGCTCATTATCTGCATTACTCTCTTCTACCATCTTTCTTCTAATTACTAAATCGTCTAAACCATAAATTAGTAATGTATTAGCAGGTTTCCCATCACGACCTGCCCTTCCAATTTCTTGATAATAAGCCTCCATACTTCCAGGAAGATTTAAATGAACAACAAATCTAATATCGGGTTTATCTATTCCCATGCCAAATGCAATTGTAGCAACAACAATATGAGCATTAACTGTCATAAATATATTTTGAACGTTTTTTCTAACTGACGCATCTAAACCAGCATGATAAGCACTGGCATAGAAACCTTTTTCAATTAAAAAAGCAGAAACCTCTTCGGTTTTGTTTCTTGATAAACAGTATATTATTCCAGATTGACCTTTTCTAGAATTTAAGAAATCAATTATTTGTAATTTCCAGTTTGTTTTTTGGTAAACAGAAAGACTTAAATTTGGCCTATCAAATCCTTTAACAAATACTTTGGGGTCATTATCAAAAATTTTATTTATAATATCTAATCTTGTAGATTTATCTGCTGTTGCAGTAAAACCAACAATGTTGCTATTTGGGAAAATTTTTTTTAATTGTGATAATTTCTCGTAGTCTGGCCTAAAACTTTGACCCCATTTTGACACACAATGTATCTCATCAATGACAAACAAACCAATTTCAAATGATTTTAAATTATTGATCATATGATCAGTCATTAGTCTTTCAGGTGAAATATAGATAATATTAGATTTACCATTTTTAAAATTATTCCATGAGGAAGTTAGTTCTTCTCTAGATTGGTTTGAATGCAGTTGTTCAACATTTACACCACATTCTTTTAAGCTGGAAACTTGATCTTCAATAAGAGCAATCAGTGGCGCTATAACTATGGTTTTTTTTTTAGATATTACGGCTGGTAATTGATAACAAAGTGATTTGCCTGCACCTGTAGGCATTATAGCAAGTGTCTGTTTTTTGCTTAAAATGTTTTCAACTATTTCTTTTTGCCCATATCTATAATTTGAAAAACCAAAAACATTCTTTAATATTTCAATCGCTTTTTCATTTAGTTGTAAAGAGTTCATAAATTTATAAAAAGTTTTTTAAAAGATTAACGCATAAAATATTAAAATTAAATACTGTGTTTGTTGGCGGAGAGGAAGGGATTCGAACCCTTGAGAGGCGTTAACCCCAACACGCTTTCCAGGCGTGCGCCTTAAACCGCTCGGCCACCCCTCCAAAAAATTAGGACTTTACAACAACAAATTTTTGCTAGCAAGCTAATATAAAGTATTATTTTATTGAAATAATAATTATAACTTTCTAATAAAGTAATTGAAATATATTTTAGGAACTAAATTTGATAATTGGAAGAATATTAATACTCCTAGGAGTCTGCTTTTTCTTACTGACCTTGATAAGCAATTATTTTGACATTGCATTACAATTCAATAATAAGTTGGAAATAACTCAATTAGGTCAACTTTGGTTTTATTTTTCACCAAGCACTCTGCAACTTACTGAAGCTATAATAAGCAGATATATAGACCCATGCTCTGCCCTCGATGTATTAAATTGCTCTGGGTTCATTTGGCATCCTTTTATAACATTTATTTTGTCTTTACCTGCCGCACTTGTTTTAGCTATATTAAGCTTTTTATTTATGGCATTTGGATTAAGAAAATCTAGAAGGACTAAAAATTTCAATAAAAATAAAACAAACGAGCTGAATAAATTTAATTAATTATCTCCCATCTTAAGTGCTTCAAAAAATGCATTTTGAGGTATTTCAACTTTTCCAAATTGTCGCATTCTTTTTTTACCTGCTTTTTGCTTTTCAAGAAGTTTCTTTTTACGTGTAATATCACCCCCATAGCATTTTGCTGTAACATCTTTCCTCATAGGTGCTATAGTTTCTCTAGCAATTACTTTACCTCCAATTGCAGCTTGTAATGCAACTTTAAATAACTGCCTAGGTATTAAGTCTTTTAATCTTGTGCATATAGCACGCCCTCTGTTTTCAGCTTGGTCTCTATGACTAATCATCGCTAAAGCATCAACAGGTTCTCCATTAACTAAAATTGATACACGTACAAGATTACCTTGCTTGTAACTATCTATTTGATAATCAAAACTAGCATAACCCGACGTCATACTTTTTAATTTGTCGTAAAAATCAAATACCACCTCATTTAATGGTAATTTATAGACTATCATTGCTCGAGTGCCAGCATAGGTAAGATCTATTTGTTCTCCTCTTCTCTCGGTGCATAAAGTCAAAACAGACCCAACATATTCATCCGGCACCATAATAGTGGCTTTAATCCAAGGTTCTTCTATAAAATTGATATGGTTTATATCTGGTAAATCTGCTGGGTTATGAAGTAAAACATTTGTTTCATCAGTTTTTTGAACTTTATAGACTACTGAAGGTGCCGTTGAGATTAACTCTAAGTCAAATTCTCTAGTTAATCTTTCCCTAATAATTTCCATATGTAACAAGCCTAAAAAACCACATCTGAATCCAAAACCTAAAGCAGCAGAGGTTTCTGCTTCATAACTGAAAGATGCGTCATTTAAAGATAATTTACTAAGAGCCTCTCTGAGATCAGAAAATTGAGCATTGTCCATTGGGAAAAGTCCACAAAAAACAACAGGTACAGACGGCTTAAAACCTGGCAACATTGTTTCGATTGGATTTCTTTCATCTGTTATAGTATCTCCAACTTTACAGTCTGCTACAGTTTTAACTGATGCGGTTATAAATCCAATTTCTCCTGGTCCAAGAATGTCCACATCTAAGATTTTTGGCGTAAATATTCCCAATTTTTCAATTGTATGTGACACTTTAGTAGACATAAAACGAATTTTTTGACCTTTTTTTAAACTTCCCTGCACTACTCTTACTAATGTTAAAACGCCAAGATATGGGTCATACCAACTATCTATAAGAAGTGCTTGAAGAGGAGCGTTTATATTACCTTCTGGAGGTGAAAGTTTTTCTACAAGAGAGGCTAAAACTTCTTTTATACCTTGACCTGTCTTTGCAGATACCTCAATACCCTCTTCTCCAGGTAAACCTATTACATCTTCAATTTGTTTTCTAATTCTTTCAGGCTCAGATGCGGGTAAATCTATTTTATTAAGAACTGTTACAATTTCGTGATTCACTTCAATAGCTTGGTATACATTAGCAAGTGTTTGTGCTTCAACACCTTGAGAGGAATCAACAACTAAAAGAGAGCCTTCACATGCTGACAAAGATCTAGAAACTTCATAAGCAAAATCAACATGACCAGGAGTATCCATTAAATTCAATGTATAAGTCTTATTATCTGTATGTTTATATAACAACCTTACTGTTTGAGCCTTAATTGTTATACCTCTCTCTCTTTCTATATCCATATTATCGAGAACTTGCTCTTTCATATCTCTTTCAGCAAGCCCCTTACATTCTTGAATAAGTCTATCAGCAAGTGTTGATTTTCCATGATCAATGTGAGCTATGATTGAAAAATTTCGTATTAGATTAGTGTCTGTCATTAATATCCTACAAAATGATTTTTAATTATAAACATTTTACTGCAAAGTAGTTTCTAATATGGTAATTTGCAATATTAAAAATGTTTTAATATTTGTTAAAACTTGACTAAATAAATACTCAATTGATAAAGTCTAAAAATTATGAAATTAAAATATAATTCACATCCTGCAATGGTTTTAAATTTATTAAGTAACCCGTACTCTGCGGAGTACGGGATAGCCGGCTTATTAATTAATTAAACTTAAGTTTTGAACTTAGTAAAAGGTAAAGAATTATGAATAATAACTATAATAAATACAATCCATACCCACCTATCAATATTCCAAATAGGCAATGGCCGAACAAAACGATATCCAAAGCTCCTACTTGGTGTTCAGTAGACTTAAGGGACGGCAATCAAGCGCTTGTAGAGCCCATGGATGCCTCAAGAAAAATGAAAATGTTTAAACAATTAATTCAAATGGGCTTTAAAGAAATTGAGATTGGTTTCCCTTCCGCATCTGAAACTGATTATAATTTTGTAAGAGAATTAATTTTAAATAATCATATTCCTTCAGACGTGACTGTTCAAGTGCTAACTCAATCAAGAAAAGTACTCATTGATAAAACTATAGAGAGTCTAAAAGGATGTCATAAAGCTATTATACACCTCTATAACTCCACAAGTACCTTACAGAGAGAAATAGTTTTCAAAGAAACTATGGATGGCGTGAAAAAAATTGCCACAGATGGTGCTAAAATAATTGTTGACCAATTGTCTAAATTAAATCATTCAGATATTAGGTTACAATATTCACCCGAGAGTTTTACAGGAACTGAGTTACCTTATGCACTTGAGGTTTGTGAGGCAGTTTTAGATGTTTGGAATGCAACTGAAGACAAACCAGTTATAATTAACCTTCCCGCAACTGTTGAAATGTCTACTCCTAACATCCACGCAGATCAAATTGAATGGATGGGAAATAGTTTTTCAAATAGAAATTCTGTTATTTTATCTCTTCATCCTCATAATGATCGAGGTACAGCTATTGCTGCAACAGAATTAGCCTTAATGGCAGGGGCAGATAGAGTTGAAGGGACTTTATTTGGTAATGGTGAAAGAACTGGAAATGTTGACCTTGTTACACTTGGTCTAAATTTATTTACTCAAGGAATAAATCCTAATTTGGATTTTAGCCAAATAAATGATTTAATCGAAACGGCAGAGTTTTGTAACAGACTTCCTGTGCATGAACGTCATCCATATGCAGGATCTTTGGTCCATACTGCATTTTCAGGCAGTCATCAAGACGCAATTAGAAAGGGTATGGATGCAATAGAGAAAGCCAATAGTGATAAATGGTCTGTTCCATATCTTCCTATAGACCCCGCTGATATTGGACGTGACTATGAAGCTATAATCAGAGTAAACAGCCAATCTGGTAAAGGCGGAACTGCTTGGATACTTGAGAACGACCATCAAATAAGATTACCTAAAGGTGCAGAAGTTGAGCTATCTTCAAAAATACAAAAGATTGCTGATACAACTGGCAATGAAATTACAAGTGATATAATATGGAAAATTTTTTCAGAAAATTTTATCATCGACGAACCTTTTACTTTAATTAATTTTAATGTTGAAGGCGCAAATAGAGAATCTAATTTAGAAATCATTAACACTAAAATTAAATATAAAAATAAAATTTTTGAATTTTCATCTCAAGGTAATGGTCCAATTTCGGCATTTGTTAATGGAATACGCGAAAATTTTGATTTACAATTTACGTTAGAAGATTTTGGCCAAAATACTAGAAGCGCAACATCTAAAGCTGAAGCTGCTGCTTATGTAGAGTTAAAAGTTGAAAATGGTCAAAAATCTATTTTTGGATGCGGTATTAATACTAGCATAACTCTAGCACCAATACTCGCAGTAATAAGTGCTTTAAATAAGTTTAAAGATTAAATTTCTATTATGAAAAATGAAAATATATTTCTTAATAACAGAGCTGTTTTAAAAATTTCAGGTCCTAATTTTTTAACTTTTTTAAATAATATTTTAACCTCTGATATTACTAAAATAAAATCAAAAGAAGTAGTGCCTAGTGCATTATTATCTCCACAAGGTCGTATTTTATTTGATATGTTAATTAGCTTGGGTCCTATAAAAAATATAGATGATTTAGGTTATATTTTAATTGAATGTGAAGTTACACAAGCAGACGATTTATTTAAGAAAATTACTATTTATAACTTAAGAAAAGAAGTTATTATAGAAAAAACTAAATATAAAGTTTTTGTAACAAAAAATCCTAAAAATCACCTCCATTCTTTGATTGATAAGAGATTTTTTGAAACAAGTATAGGAAGATTCTATAAAGATATCGAAATTGAAAATATATATTTAGAATGTAATGTAACTTCTAGTAAGGATATAAATTGGTATAATTCATTAAGATATATAAATTGTATTCCTGAGGGACCAAAAGAAATTATACCTAATGTTTCTCTCCCTTTAGAAATCAACCTAGATTTATTAGGTGGCATTAATTTTGAAAAAGGTTGTTTTATAGGCCAAGAAGTTAACGCAAGAGTAAAGTGGAAAGGATTAGTTAAAAAAAAATATGTGCCTATAATTATGGAAAACAAAGATTTATCAATCACAAATTATAATATAGATAATGAGAATAAAATTTTTTTAAAAGATATTGAAATTGGTAAAATTATGTCACTCGCATACGATAAAATTGTTAATAAGTATTTTGGAATAGCTATTATAAAATTAGTTCATCTATATAATTTTGAAGAAAACTCGGATTTGGAATGTTATCATGAAGAATCGAAGATCAAAATTAGATTTCCTCAATACTTATTACCGCTCCCAAAAAAAACATAAATTTCTTAGATTGACAAAGTTAAGGTTTCAAATTAATCAATATTTCACTTATCTAATCAAAATTATTCTTACTCAAAACATAGTTTATGTTATTGTATAGATGTTATTTTTTGTGTTAAATTTTAACTAAATTAATTGGAGTCATATAAAATGTCATCACTTCTAATGCCTAAAGCAACAGCTGTATGGTTAATAGACAATACAGCCTTAACATTTGAACAAATTGCAGAATTTTGTGGCCTACACTTACTTGAGGTTCAGGCAATTGCTGATGGCGACGTAAGTCAAGGTATATTAGGATTTGATCCAGTTTTGAATGGACAATTGACCCAAGAAAACATAGATGAATGTTGTAATGACAGTAGTCTGTTTTTAACAAAATCTTCTTCGTCATTGCCAGATACAAAAGCCAAATCCAAAGGACCCAAGTATATACCGCTAGCAAGAAGAGGTGACAAACCAGACGCAATTGCATGGATAGTAAAAAATCATCCCGAGGTAAAGAATAGTCAAATTTCAAAACTTATTGGCACAACAAAAGATACAATTGAAAAAATCAGAACAAGAAGCCATTGGAATATTTCAAATATAACTGCTAAGCACCCTGTATTATTATCTCTTTGCTCTCAAGAAGATTTAGAAAATGCAATCATAAAAGCAGGTGGTAAAATAGAGACTGACGAAGATAACAGTTTTTCTACTAGTAACTAGAAAAAATTTTTAGTTATAATGTGAATTAGAATTTACAATGTATACAATATATTTATTTAGAGACTAATTATGGATAATGAAAATATCATCCCACTGGTAGCTTTAATTATGGGAAGCCAAAGTGATTGGGAAACAATGAAGTTTTCGGAGGACATATTATTAACACTTAAAATACCATTTATTACAAAAATTATTTCAGCACATAGAACTCCAGAAAGAATGTATAAGTTTGCTAGTGAATCTGAAAATAATAAAATTCAAATTATTATTGCAGGCGCCGGTGGCGCTGCGCACCTACCTGGTATGGTTGCTTCACACACAAACGTTCCAGTCATAGGAGTTCCTATTGAATCTTCATGTCTAAAAGGTATGGATAGTTTACTTTCAATAGTTCAAATGCCTGGAGGAGTTCCTGTCGCTACCATGTCTATAGGAAAGGCAGGAGCAATTAATGCAGCTATTTATGCAGCTAAAATACTGAGTTTATCAAATGTTATTATTAAAAATACATTAAACGAATGGATTTTAACGCAAACAAATAAAGTTCCCATTACACCTAATAAAAATAATGATTAACAAAAACCTACCTATATTACCAAATGAGAAAAATGTTATAGGCATCCTTGGAGGAGGACAACTAGGTAAACTAATAGCTCTATCTGCTTCCAAATCTGGATACAAAACCCATTTGTATTGTCCTAGGGGCGACAACCCTGCTGAGATGGTTGTTGATAAGGTTACTAATGGAGAATGGAATGACTTTGAGAAGTTAGTTCAATTTTCAGAAGATGTTGCTTGCGCAACTTCTGAATTTGAAAATATTCCTTCTAAAACATTAGAACTTCTGTCTGGAAATACAAATGTAATACCCAGCAATATTGTTTTTAGATGCGCTCAAATAAGATCAAAAGAAAAAGAAATGGCTTTGAAGTCAGGGTTTAATACGCCTAAGTGGTTTCTTATAAAAAACACAGATGATTTGATAACAGCAACTCAATCCCTTGGTAATAAAGCCATTTTAAAAACTAATTCATTTGGATATGATGGAAAAGGGCAATTTAGAATTAATAGCAACAGTAATCTATTTGAAATATGGGAAAAACTAGGAGCAGTTGAATGTGTATTAGAAGAGCTATTAGATTTTAAAAGAGAGATTTCTATTATGTATTTTAAAAGCACGGATAATACTGATGGTTTTTTTCCTCTTTCAGAAAATTTTCATGAAAATGGTATTCTAAAGAAGACTATTGCACCAGTCATTTTAAATGATGCCATTAAAGATGAGCTAAAACTTAAAACAAAAAAGTTGTCTGAGAACCTAAATTTCTATGGTATCCTTGCCATTGAGTTATTTCAACTTGTTGATGGAAGTATTATTTTTAATGAGATAGCACCTCGGCCTCATAACTCGTTCCATTGGACCCTAGATGGCTGTGAGAACAGTCAATTTGATATTTTAATAAGAACTATTTGTGGATTGCCTGTTAAAGACGTCAAGTGTAATACTAGGTGGGAGATGAAAAATATAATAGGCGATGACGCAAATAATTTAAATGAAATATACAGCAATCAAAATTATTTATTAAATTTATATGGTAAAAAAAACATTAAGCCTGGAAGAAAAATGGGACATTATAACAGAAAAATTATTTAATTTTTTTTTTACAAAAATCAAACGGAACATCTTGATAAACTTCATTTATAAAGTTCGTAAATAATAAAAAAGCATATGGACGCCATCTATTTATTGGCTCTTTTGTAGTATCATCATTAGGAAAATAATTTACTGGAACTGATATATCAATTTTTGCAGATTTGTCTCTAACAAACTCATCCTTTAAAGTTTTTGCATCATATTCTAAATGATTAAATATAAATAAATCTTTTGTTTGTGGACACCTAACCATACCAATACCAGAAACTTTAGAAAAAGCTAAAACTTCTAGTCCAGCATTTAAAATTTCACTTTCCTTATTTTCAGTAAAACGAGAAACAGGCATTGGAAACCTATCAATAAAACCATGCATTAACCTATATTTTTTTTCTTGATTCAAATTATGATCATACACTCCAAATAATTTATTTTTAATTGAATGTTTTTCAATATTATGAAGAGCTTTCAATAAAGCTTGTGCTCCCCAACATATTCCTATTTTTCTAAAAACGTTTGTTGAAGACCATGCAATAATTTTTTTTAATTCATCCCAATATTTTACTTGTTCAAAAGGAATAGTCTCAACTGGGGCCCCAGTAATTATTAAGACGTCATAGAAATTATCTTTAACATCATCGAGATTTTTATAAAATGCTAAGAGATGATCTTTCTCGGTATTTTTGGGGGAGTATGTTTCTGTAGTCATTAGAGTTAATTCAATTTGCAAAGGAGACGCTCCAAGAATTCTTGCAAATTGAACTTCCGTTTGAAGTTTATGAGGCATTAAGTTTAGTAACAAAAATTTTAATGGTCTAATATCTTGTTTTTCTGCACTACTACTATCTATAACGTCCACAGATTCTTTTAGAAGCTCTTTTCTTGCGGGTAAACTATCATGAATTTTTATCGGCATATTGTGTTATCGCTTTAAATCAAAATGGTTTACTGAAAGTTGAATTCTTCATTTGATTTAATTTTTTAATAATGTCAAATACAGATTTAATATTAATAGTATTTTTAGTATTTTTTAAATTAGAAGAAAAACTTTTTAACTCATTAAAAGGTTTTTTAAATTTAGAAATTTTTGAAATATCATTTAACCTTCTATCTAAAAATTGCTCTGTGTTTTTATTATCAATAGATTCATCATTAAACCAAAAAAATAGTGTTGAACTATAAACAGCAGCTAAGGATATTCTTTTAGTATAAAATGAAAAATCAGTAGCATTATCGCCTGAAATTCTCCAAATAGAATTACATGTTCTATAAAGCATTTTAATTGATTTTTTAGAGTTTTTTGGAAGCGCGGTTATTGATAGCGATGATCTAATAGCTTCTTTATATTTGTGGCATAAAGAAAATCTCATAAGAATTAATTTTTTAATCTTTTCAGGTATTCTTTGTGGCTTGTTTTCTATATCATTATAATTATTTTTAACTTCAATATCAATTACCTCAGAGAAGACTTCTATAAAATCAATGGCACCGTTATGAAATAAATTCTTATATATATTTATTCGTTTGCTTTCAGTTTTACTCTGCTCAAAGCTAATATCAGCAGCCCCATTTTCCATAGCAACCCATGTCCATCCATCAAATGGAACGTGAGGCAGCATAGCTCTAACTAATTCAAACTTAATATCTGTATTATCTATTATTTTATTAATCATAATGCTTACCATTAGGTTTATTTAGATAGATAATTAAATGATCTTTATAATTAATTCAATTAAATATGAAATAAAACAATTTTAAGTACTAAAAAAACTTGCAATTGAGTGATGTTATGTGTTACTTCGCTACTTCAGTTATTTTAAATTAAATTAGGTTATAAATATGTATGTGTCTGTTCGTGACAATAATGTAGATCAAGCTCTTAGGGTATTAAAAAAGAAAATGCAAAGAGAAGGCATGTTTAGAGAAATGAAAAATAGAAGGGCTTACGAAAAACCTTCTGAAAGAAGAGCAAGAGAGATGGCAGAAAGTACTAGAAGAGTTAGAAAGTTAATGAGGAAAAGGTTAGAAAGAGAAGGTTATTAAACTTACTTTTGATAATATTTTATGTAAAACCGCATATTTTGCGGTTTTTTTTTGTAGAACTTTAATAATATTGAGTTTTTTGATATTAATTCATAATTAAGATTTATGTAAGGAGTCATTCGATATGAGAATTGGTAGCCCAAAAGAAATATTTAAAGGTGAAAACCGAGTCGCAATGACACCTGATAGTGCAAAACATCTTCAAAAATTAGGTTATGAGTGCATAATAGAAACTGGCGCAGGCAACAATTCTAATTTTTCAGATAAAGATTATAAAGAAGCTGGTGTTAAAATAGCTAAAACTAAAGAACAATTATGGAAAGAATCAGACATAATTTTGAAAGTTAGAGCTCCTGAAAAATCAGAATTTTCAACAGTTAAATTAGGTCAACTTATTATAAGTTTTATTTGGCCAGGACAAAACAAAGCACTGCTTGATAGCCTTAGCAAGAAAAAAGTTACAGTACAGGCTATGGACATGATCCCAAGGATTAGTAGAGCACAAAAAATGGATGCTTTATCTTCTATGGCTAATATCGCTGGATATCGAGCCGTTATAGAGGCTGGAAATCAGTTTGGCAGATTTTTTACTGGTCAAATTACAGCTGCAGGTAAAGTTCCACCTGCTAAAATTCTTGTAATTGGTGCAGGAGTAGCTGGATTAGCGGCTATAGGTACCGCACAATCAATGGGAGCTATTGTTAGAGCTTTTGATGTAAGGCCAGAAGTTGCAGAGCAAATAGAATCAATGGGTGCCGAATTTCTTATGCTGGATTTTGACTCAGACGGTACTGGTGAAGGTGGATATGCAAAACCAGCTTCAAAAGAATTCATCAAAAAAGAAATGGAACTTTTTAGAGCTCAAGCTCCAGAAATTGATATTGTTATTACGACTGCACTAATTCCAGGTATGCCTGCACCGAAACTTTGGCCAGCTGAAATGGTAGACCTAATGAAACCTGGTTCAGTAATTGTTGACCTAGCCGCAGAACAAGGTGGAAACTGTGATGTTACAGTCCCCAATAAAATGATAGAGACAAAAAATAAAGTTAAAGTAATAGGATATACTGACTTACCAAGTAGAATGGCAACGCAATCTTCTAATTTATACTCAACAAATACCCGACATATGATAGATGACCTAACTCCTGAGAAAAATGGTATACCTTATGTCAATATGGAAGACGATGTAATTAGGGGAGCTACAGTCCTACACAAAGGAGAAATAACTTTCCCACCGCCAAAGCCCAAAATTGTAGCTATAGCAAAGCACACAAATGAAAAGGTTAAAGAAAAAACACCTGAAGAAATTAATAAAGAAAAAATCGAAGCTGAAAAGAAATCAGGCCGTTTACAAGCCATGCTTCTTATAATTGGGGCTTGCTTAACTTGGTATATAGGAATGTACGCACCACCTGAATTTATGCAGCATTTTATTGTTTTTATATTATCATGTTTTGTTGGTTATCAAGTAATATGGAACGTAGCACACTCACTTCATACTCCGCTTATGGCAGTAACTAATGCTATTTCAAGTATAATTATACTTGGAGCTTTATTACAAATGAAGACTGACAACGATATTGTTAGCATTTTGGCATTAGTTTCTATTTTTATTGCAACTATAAATATTGTTGGTGGATTTATGGTTACAAAAAGAATGTTAGCAATGTTTCAAAGAAGTTAAATAAAGGATTATAGAATGACCATAGGAATATTAACTGCTTCATATATCACTTCTAGTGTACTTTTTATCCTAGCTTTAGGGGGATTAAGTAATCAAGAAAAAGCAAAACGAGCAGTATGGTATGGTATATTTGGAATGGCTATTGCCGTTGCGGCCACAATTTTTGGTAATCAGGTGTTTCTAACTGATTGGTTAGATTGGCTTATTGGAGCAATAGTAATTGGCTCCGCTATTGGAGTTATAGTTGCAAAAAAAGTTCAGATGACAGGCATGCCACAGCTTGTTGCAGCACTTCACTCATTTGTTGGATTAGCAGCTGTTTTTATTGGGATTAACTCAGCACTACTACCACATTCTGGTTTTTCGAGTTCAGAACTGACAATACATAATATTGAAGTTTTCTTAGGAGTGTTTATTGGAGCAATAACCTTTACTGGATCTATAATAGCTTTTGGAAAATTGTCTGAGCTAATTACTGGAAAGGCTCTAATATTACCAGCTAGGCATGCTTTAAATATAATAATGTTATTAGCATGTTTAACTCTTGGATATATGTTTCTTGACCATGCCGGTAGCTGGACACTTATAGTCATGACAATCATTGCTTTTATAATTGGAGCTCATTTAGTACTAGCTATTGGAGGTGCTGACATGCCAGTTGTAGTTTCAATGCTCAACTCTTATTCTGGATGGGCAGCTGCAGCTACAGGCTTTATGCTAGGTAATGATCTTTTAATAGTCACAGGGGCGCTTGTAGGATCTTCCGGAGCAATTCTTTCATATATTATGTGCAAAGCTATGAATAGAAATTTTCTTTCTGTTATTCTTGGTGGATGGGGAGACACAACTGGACCTACTATGGACATTGACGGTGAAATGATACCAATAGACATTGAATCTGTTGCATCTGCATTAAATGACGCAAATAGAATAGTTATTGTCCCTGGTTATGGGATGGCTGTAGCACAAGCTCAAAGTGCTGTTTCCGAGTTAACATCGAGACTAAGAGCCCAGAAAAAAGAGGTTAGGTTTGGAATACACCCAGTTGCTGGACGTCTTCCCGGACATATGAACGTTTTGCTGGCAGAAGCAAAAGTCCCATATGATATTGTCCTTGAAATGGATGAAATTAACTCTGACTTTCCTGACATTGATGTCGTTATGATACTTGGTGCAAATGACATTGTGAACCCTGCAGCCCAAGAAGACCCTAATAGCCCTATAGCAGGAATGCCTGTACTAGAAGTTTGGAAGGCTAAGCAAGTTTTTATTTCAAAAAGAGGTCAAGGAAGAGGTTATTCTGGAATTGAAAATCCACTATTCTTTAAAGAAAATTCAAGAATGGTTTATGGTGACGCAAAAAAATCTCTGGATTCTATATTAAAAAATATTAGCTAGCATTCAATGTTTCTGTGTTAAACCTGATTTTTTAATAGCTGCTTGTTGTTTTTTTAGCAATTCCTGTTCATTAAAATTACCTACCAAGTCATTAAAAATTCTATACCAATTTACTTCAGCCTTGAGATGCATAAAAACAGAACCTAAACCTACGGCAGCTCTATCCATTAATACAAATTCTCTAGGTGGCTTAACACCACCTATTTTTTTTAATTCTTCGTGAACCTTTTCAGCAGTTTCTCTTCCATATTGTCCTGAAGCGCTAGGATTAATTAACCTGACCTTATCTTCTAATAGTGGTTGGTAAATGAAATTAGCCCATATATTTAATACACTTATTAATTCTTTTGAGGGATTTTCAAATCCCCATCTTTTATAAGCATTTACTGCTTGTTCTTCATTTCCATCTCTAAGCGCTTTATATAATTCTATTACACCAGTTACAAAATCAGGCCTAAAAATTCTTATACATCCAAAATCCATTAAGTTTATTCCACCATCAGGTCGAATAGAGTAATTACCTAAATGAGGATCTCCATGTATTACTCCGAATTTGTAGAAAGGTACGTACCAGGCTTTAAACATATTCATTGCAACCTGATTTCTAATTTCTATGCCAGAGTTTTCAGAGATGAATTGCATGATTTTCATACCATCAATTCTAGTCATTGTAAGAAGTCTATTAGTAGACAAACTATCTATTGGTTTAGGTAAAGTTATCTCATTATAATCAGACAACATATGTCTATAAAGATTCATATTTTGTATTTCATGAGAATAATCTAACTCTTCTTTTAAACGATCGGATAATTCTTCATGAATAGATTTAGTTGAAATAGCACTGTCATACTTCTCATATAATGAAAAAATTAACTTAAGTTGTTTTAAGTCAGCTTGAACAGCTGACCCCATATCTGGATATTGTAATTTACAAGCTAATTTCTGACCTTGATTATCTTCAGCGAAATGAACCTGCCCTAAAGAAGCTGCAGCAGAAGCACTTTTACTAAAATCCTTAAAATGAGTTAACCAGTTTTCTCCTAATTCAGCTTTCATTCTTCTTTTTACAAAAAGCCAACCCATTGAAGGAGCATCTGCTTGAAGGTGAGATAATTCATTTACATATTCTTTGGGAAGAGCATCTGGTATTGTTGCTAAAATTTGAGCAACTTTCATGAGCGGCCCTTTCAACCCACCTAGGGCAGCTCTTAAGTCAGCAGCATGTTGTTCTCTATCTATTTTTATACCTAAATATTTTTCTCCTGCTAATCTAGCAGCTAGACCGCCCATAGCAGACGTAACTTTTGCATATCTTTTGAATCTTCCACCTGTCATTGAAGAGCTTAGTTCGTCATTCATATTATATTTATCTTTCATAAAATAGATAACCCAATCATAAATTCATTTGTGTTTAAATACTCTCTAATTCATCCATTAGACCAGAAATCATTGATACGCCTTTATCCCAAAAACTTTGATCATAAGCACTCAAACCAAATGGTTTTAATAATTCATTATGGCTTTTGGTACCACCAGCTGATAACATTTCAATATATTTTTTAGCAAATATATCTTTATCACTTTTTTGATATAAATACCAAAGAGCATTAACCAAACTATCTCCAAATGCATATGCATAGACATAAAATGGAGTGTGAACAAAATGTGGTATATATCCCCATAAAACTCTATAATCTTCCGTAAGGTTGATATTAGGTCCTACCGCGTGGGATTGAGTTTCCATCCAAATATCACCTATTTCATTTGGCGTTAATTCAGATTTTATTCTTGCTTCATGAAATTTAACTTCAAACTGATGAAAGCCAATTTGTCTTACAACAGTATTTAACATATCCTCAATTTTACCTGCTAAAAGTTGTTTTTTTAATTCAATATGACTTTCATCTAAAAGTTTTCTAAAAACAAGCATCTCACCAAAAACTGAAGCTGTCTCTGCAAGAGTTAATGGAGTATCAGCCATTAATAATCCATTCTTTGCGGCTAAAATTTGATGTACTCCATGACCTAATTCATGAGCTAAAGTCATAACATCTCTTATTTTACCTTGATAATTTACTAATACATATGGATGTAATGAAGGTACTGATGGATGAGCAAATGCACCAGATGCTTTTCCTTTTCTAACGCTAGCGTCAATCCAATCATTCTCAAAAAACAAACTTGCTAGCTTTGAAATCTCAGGATGAAAAGAGGCAAATGAACCCAGAACAATATCTTTGGCTTCTGACCATTCAATTAATTTATCTGTTGTTTGAGGTAATGGAGCATTTCTATCCCACCAATCAAGTTTGGTTTTACCAAATTGTTTAGCTTTCCATTTATAATATCTGTGGGTCAATTTGGGCATGGCATTATTAACAGTAGTAACCAGCGTATTAACAACTTCATCTTCTACATCGTTATCTAAATTTCTTGAAGATACAATACCTTTAAAGCCTCTCTTATTATCTTCAATATACCTATCTCTGGAAATGACATTTAATATCATTCCTAATATACGTTTATTATTTTCAAGAACTTCTGACAATGATTTACCCGCTAATTTTCTATTTTCTGGATGCGGGTCTGATAATAAATTTAAAATCTCAGCTTCACTTAACATTTCTTTTTTGAAAGGGAAACGTAATGCAGCAGATGTCTCATCAAAAAGTCTTACCCATGCTGACCTTCCTGTGGCTGATTTTTCAATCAACATTTCCTCAACTAAAGGATCTAGAAGGTAATCATTTTTCTTTCTTAAAATAGTCAGGTATGGCAACCATTTACTTGAGTTGGTACCTTTTGTCCATTCACTAACTGTTTTATCATCTAACTTTGACAACTCTAAAGTAAAAAAAACTAGTAAAGATGATATCTCAGTAAGCTTATCCGAGACAGAAGCATTATATCTTGAAATTTCTGGATCTTCCATATTAGTTGTAAAAATCAAGTTACTATGAGTACCAATTTTATAAATTTTTTCACTAATATTTTGGTATGTTTCAATGCAATTTAAAAATTCTGAAGCATTTAAATCTTTTATTTTTCCTTTCCACTGAATTGAAAAATCTTCTGATAGCTCTTTTATTATTTTAATATCACTTTCAATGCTTGGGTCATCTATATCTTTATAGATTTCTGAAAGATCCCATACGGGTAATTCTGTATCCATTGTATTAATTTTAATTTCATCCATTAGATTTATAAACCTTTGTTACTTTTTATGTTAAAAATTGTAATATATTTTTAAGAATTTCTTTGGGGTTTTCTTCAGCTAAATAATGACCGGAGTCAATCGCATTACCTTTAACTTCTTGAGTGCAGTAACTTTGCCAAATTGACAAAGGATCATACCATTGATCTATTTTACCTTTTTTACCCCATAAAACTAAAATAGGCATTTCAAGTTTAATATTATTCTCTCTAGTTGTCTTATCATGAATTAAATCAATAGTTGCTGCAGCCCTGTAATCTTCACAAATAGCATTAATAGTTTCTGGATTTTTAATACAATCAATGTAATCCTTTAAAGCTAATGGAGAAAAAAAATCTTTATCTTTTTTTTCTCTAGAAGTATGTGCAAAAAACCATTCCTCTGGAGCCTTGTTAATAACTGACTCTGGAATAGGACTTCTTTGAGCTAACCAGAACCAATGATAGTATCCCATCGCAAAATCCATGTTAGTTCTTTCAAAGTGCTCTACAGTTGGTATTATATCTAACAACATCATTTTTATTACTTTGCCAGGAAAGTCTAATGCCAAACGATGAGCAATTCGGGCACCTCTATCGTGAGCTACAATATAAAAAGTATCATAACCAAGGTTTGTCATAAACTCTAACATATCAGCTGCCATTTGAACTTTTGAATGCCCCTCATGATTATGTGATAATGCAGGTTTGAAAGATTTACCATATCCTGGAATATCTGGACAAATAACTGTATAATTATTTACTAACTCTGGAGATACTTTATGCCACATTACATGGGTTTGAGGGTTGCCATGGAGCATTAATATTGGAAGTCCACTACCTGCTTTTCTATATCTGATTGAGCCTTTTTTAATTCTTAAAAAAGATATTTTAAAATCTGAAAAAAAGTTCATGTTATTTATCCTAATCTCTAGATATTTAGAAATTGAGTAAGAGTTAGATCTTATCACAATGACTAACTTATATAAGATATAATAATAAAAAAGAATTATACAATCGGATATGAGAACAGTTTATAATTTGACAAGCAATTTTATCCACTTTAAATTTAACTTTTTAATCAAAAATACTCTATACGTTTTCTACTCATATTTATTTTGATTATAAAAATTGACACTTAAATAAGCCTATTTATTATATCCTTATGAATTTTTGTTACCTTTTAAGAATTAATTTAAATAGAGTATTTGTTATAGTAAGTTTGTTAATTTATCCCTCAGTCGCGAGTTCAGATAATATTGGAAATTTTGCTAACAAATTATTTAATCATTATGAATACGATGATAAAATAAATAATTATTTAAAATCAATTTTTTCTTTTGGGAATTCAAAAAAAAACAAATCATCTAAAACAACACAAAGTTTTTCCAAAGACACTTCGAAAATTTCAAAACATTCTTTAAAAATTAAGTCGAAAAACAAATTAATTTATGGTTTTGGAAATGGACAATCACTACAAATAAATCCTTCAAATATTAATAATAAAATTACCTATCATAGAACTCCTTTTTCTTATTTTGAAATAAAAAGAGACTCTGTCTTATACGGATTTAAATTAGATTTTTAACAAACATTATTTCTAGTTATTCTTCTATATTGAAGAATGGTGACCTCGACAGGACTCGAACCTGTTACCTCAAGATTAGGAATCTTGCGCTCTATCCAGATGAGCTACGAGGCCACTTATCATAGTTAATATCATATAAATCTTTATTATCAATAGTTAGATTATTCGAAATAATTGTGGTGAATTAACAACAAAAGTTTATATTATAAATATTGAACTACTTAGGAAAGAAATACATGAGCATTGATTTAGAACTTAAAGATAAAGTAGCTGTTGTAACTGGCGCAGGTGGGGGTATTGGTCGAGAAATAGCGTTAGCACTAGCTGCAGAAGGAACATCTATAGTTGTAAATGATATAGGAGTTTCTTTGACAGGTGAAGGTGGTTCAAATTCTCCAGCTGAAGAGACTTCCGGATTAATTACACAAAAGGGAGGCAAAGCAGTTATTAGCAATGAAAGCGTTTCTACTTGGGAAAGTGCTCAATTAATTATTAAAAAGGCAATAGATACATTTGGAAAGATTGACATTGTTATTAACAATGCAGGTATTTTAAGAGATACAATTTTTCATAAAATGGACCCATCTGACTGGGAAAATGTTATTAACGTACATTTAAATGGTGGTTTTTACGTTAGCCGAGCTGCTGCTCCATATTTCCGTGAACAAAATTCAGGATCATATGTTCATATGACTAGTACATCTGGTTTAATAGGTAATTTTGGCCAAGCCAATTATTCAGCTGCTAAATTGGGTATTGCTGGGTTATCAAAATCTATTGCATTAGATATGAGTAGGTTTAATGTTAGATCAAATTGCATCGCTCCGTTTGCTTGGAGCAGAATGACAAACTCAATTCCTTCAACTACGGAGGCTGAAAAAGAGAGGGTTGAAAGACTAAAAAAAATGACTCCTGAAACTAATGCTCCTTTAGCTGTTTTCCTAGCTTCGGCTGCAGCGAAAGAAGTTAGTGGACAAATATTTAGTGCAAGATTAAATGAGCTTTTTATATATAATCAAAACAGACCTATAAAAAGCGTGCATTCTGATACAGGCTGGACCCCTCATGAGATAGCTGAGAGGGCTTACCCGTCACTTAAAAGTTCAATGACACCTAATGAAAGAAGTGGGGATGTTTTCAGTTGGGACCCAATTTAAAAGACTCGAAAAGATCAATAATCTCTTCCATGGTTTCTAAAGTATAATCTGCACCTAAAGAATTTATATCTACGTGTGTATATCCTCCATTAACAGCAATAGACTTAATATTTGCAGATTTAGCCGCATCTACGTCATTAGAAGTGTCGCCTACCATAAAAAAAGAGCTCTTTGTGGAATTAAATTTATTAATTGTTAATTGAATCATGTCTGGTTTTGGTTTCAACGGAATATTATCTTGCGCTCCAATGATAACGTCAAAAAATTTATCTAAACTCATTTGTTTAATTAATTTTTCAGTTACAAATTGTCTTTTATTAGTACATATCCCCATAGGAATTTTTTGGTTATAAAAGTAATCTAGAGCGTTCATTACGCCAGGCATTAAAGTACTGTATTTATAAGGCTCTTCAGAATAATTCTGTCTGTAACTATTAAATACGGTTTCATACAAACGCTGATTACCACCACAATAATCAACAACTTTTTTGGATAAAGACAACATACCTTCTCCTACAAAAGTTTGTAGCTTTTCTTCAGATATCTTCTCTAAACTATATTCAGTTAAAGTTTTATTTATTGCATTATGCATATCTGGAATTGAATGAACCAAAGTTCCATCTAAATCAAAAATTATATTAAAATTGAAACATTCCATAATTTATATTTTACAACGAAGTGATGCAATATTTTGTTGATAACTTTTAAAATCTGATCCAGAAAATATAGCCGACCCAGCAACTAGAACATTTGCTCCAGCTTTAATTACCTGAGGCGCTATATTATTATTTACACCTCCGTCAACTTGAATTTTTATAGGTTTACTTGAAATTAATTCTTTAACAGCTGTAATTTTATCTATTGAAGAATTGATAAATGATTGCCCCCCAAATCCAGGGTTCACACTCATAACAAGTATTAAATCAAGTTTTTCTAATAAGAACTCTAATCCAGAAAGAGATGTCCCTGGATTGATCGAAACACCTGCTTTACATCCTAAGTCCCTTATTCTAGTTAAAGTTCTATCAAGATGCGGCGTAACTTCCTTATGGACAGTAATCATATCAACACCAGCGGCTACATATTCTTCCAACAAGTCATCAGGGTTAGTAACCATCAAATGGGCATCAAATGGTTTTTTGGAGATATTCCTTATTGATTTAATGATTGGAGGACCAAACGTAAGATTTGGTACAAAATGACCATCCATGACATCCAAGTGTATCCAATCAGCACCCGCCTCATCAATTAATTTAACATCATTTGCTAATGAACCAAAGTTGGCAGATAATATTGAAGGCGCAATAAGAACTTCATTCATTTAATTCATTTCCTTCAAATATAGAATAATAACAGTAAATTAAATTGTTTTGCTCATAGCCACAGCTGTATCTGACATTCTATTAGAAAAACCCCATTCATTATCGTACCAGCTTAAAACTCTTACAAATGACCCATCCATTACCTTTGTTTGATCCATATGAAAAATTGATGATCGTGAGTCATGGTTGAAATCACTCGATACAAGAGGTTCATCTGTATATCCAAGAATGTTTTTAAGTTCATTATTAGAAGCTTTTTTAATAAGATTATTAATCTCTTCTACCGAGGTAGATTTCCCAGCATTAAATTTAAAATCGACAACAGATACGTTTTGAGTTGGTACTCTCATTGAAACACCATCCAACTTTCCATTTAATTCTGGTAAAACTAAACCTACTGCTTTTGCGGCGCCAGTTGATGTTGGTATCATATTACCTGCGGCGGCTCTTGCTCTATACATATCGGAATGCATTGTATCCAAGGTCGGTTGATCACCTGTATAAGAATGAATTGTAGTCATAAAACCTTGAGATATACCTACACCCTGATTAATAACCATCGCAATTGGAGCTAGACAGTTTGTTGTACAAGAAGCATTTGATACTACTAAGTGATCTTTAGTTAATTTATTATGATTTACACCATAGACAACAGTCAAATCAGCTCCACTTGCTGGAGCTGAAACTAAAACTCGTTTTGCACCAGCTTCTATATGCAGTGAAGCTTTTTCACGGCTCGCAAAAATCCCAGTACACTCCAAAGCAATATCAACATCAAGTTCTTTCCATGGAAGATCTTTTGGATCTCTGATAGATGTTACTTTTATTGATCCTTTACCTACATCGATATTATTACCAATAACTTTGACATCTGCAGGGAACCTCCCATGCACAGTATCGTACCTCAATAAATGTGCATTAGTCTCTACAGGGCCCAAATCATTAATTCCAACTACTTTAATATCGTCTCTACCTGATTCGATTATAGCTCTTAAAATATTCCTTCCAATTCTGCCAAAACCATTAATAGAAACTCTAACTGACATTTTATTTCCTCTCAAAAAAATATAATTACTTATTATTACTCAATACTGATATGGCTGGCAACTCTATACCTTCTAACCACTCAAGAAAAGCACCACCAGCTGATGAAATATATGTAAATGTATCTCCAACACCAGCTTTATTTAAAGCAGACGATGTATCACCTCCACCAGCCACAGTAACTAATTTGTTACTGGTAGTTAAACTTGACGCTGTTTTAGCTAATGAAAAAGTACCTTCTCCAAAAGGTTCTAATTCAAAAGCTCCAAGTGGGCCATTCCATAATAAGGTCTTAATATTGTGAAAAATGAAGCCTATTTTTTGGATTGTCTTTGGACCAACGTCAAGTGCCATCATGTCTAAAGGTATCATATCAGATGATACTATTTTAGTGTTTCCTCTTGCCTCAAAAGATTTTGATACAACAACATCGATAGGAAGTATAATTTCACAATTTAATTTTTTACTTTTGTTTAAAATTGATTTCGCAACAGACACAGAGTCTTTTTCAAAAAGACTTTTGCCAACATCCAAGCCTTGAGCAACAAGAAAAGTATTCGCCATCGCGCCACCAATTATTAAATAATCCATCTTAGTTATTAAATATTGAATAATATTTATTTTTGTAGAAATTTTAGCACCACCAACCAATGCCGCTACTGGCTTGATTGGAGAACTTAAAACAGATGTAAGAGCTTCCATTTCTTGGTCTAGCAGCACACCTGAATATGCAGGTAGAAAATTTGTAATTGCATGTAAACTTGCATGAGCTCTATGAGAACATGAAAAAGCATCATTTACAAACATATCACAACCTTCAGATAATTTTTTTGCAAAGCTAAGGTCATTTTTAGTTTCTTCTTCATGAAAACGAACATTTTCAAGTAAAAGAATTTCACCTGCTTTTAAAATCATTTTTATATCCAAAACCTCTTGACCCACACAAGAGTTGCTGAAGTGAATATTTGTTTCTAAAATTTTTGATAAAATTTCTACTAAAGGCTTTAAAGTGAATTCTTTATTATATTTTCCCTTTGGTCTACCTAGATGACTACATATGACTATCTTTGCGCCAGATGATTTCAAAAAGTTGATAGTTGGTATCAATCTTTCAACACGTGTATGATCTAAAACCTTTCCATTTGACATAGGTATATTTAGATCAGCTCTTATAAACACTATTTTATCATGAACATTTTCATTAATTATGCTTTTAATTAAAGAGGTCATCGTTATAATTTTCTTAATCAGATTTTGGTTTTTATTATTTAATTATTGATCTTGCTTGTTTTACTATAGCTTCTGAGTTAATTCCAAAATGTTTGTAGAGTTGATCTGCTGGACCAGAAGCTCCAAAGCTTTTCATACCAATAAAAACACCCTTATCACCTATATATTTACTCCATCCCATATCACACGCCGCTTCAATAGCTATTCTTGGAGAGTTTCCTAAAACATCTTTTCTGTATGTTTCATCCTGTTTATCAAACAATTCCCAACAGGGTAAAGAAACAACTGCAGCTTTAATGCCTTCAGCATTTAAGAGGTCAGACGCTTCCATTGCAATTTCAATTTCAGAACCAGTTGCAATTAGAGTTAAATCTCGTTTTGACGAAATATCGTTTAAAATGTAACCACCTTTTGAAACTTTATTATCTGAAGATTTTTCAGATCGAAAAGCTTTTAGTCCTTGCCTTGATAGCGCTAAGACAGTGGGTCCATTTGTTTTAAGAGCTATATCCCAAGCTTCTGCCGTTTCAACAATATCTGCAGGTCTTATTAGATTTAAATTTGGAGTTGCACGTAAAATTGCTAAATGTTCTACGGGTTGATGAGTTGGTCCATCTTCACCTAATCCAATTAAATCATGCGTTAATACATAAATTACTCTTTGAGACATTAATGCCGAGAGTCGTATAGATGCTCTCATGTAATCACTAAACACAAGAAATGTTCCACCATAGGGAATAAAACCTTTGTGAAGAGAAATACCGTTCATAATAGATCCCATGGCATGCTCTCTGATACCATAATGAATATAATTTCCTGAAGATTTACCAGGAAGAACTGTTTTCATTTCACTTGTTTTAGTTAGGTTTGATCCAGTTAGATCAGCAGACCCACCAAGTGTATTTGGAATAATTTTATTAATTAATTCGAGAGTTTTTTGACTAGATTGTCTAGTAGCTAATTTAGGTTTTTCTTGTTTCATTTGCTTTATAAATGAATTCATTTTTCTTTCATAGGATTGTGAAATTTCACTATCTATAAACAATTTAAATCTTTTCTTTTTTGAACTTTGTTCGTACCTATTTTCCCATTCCTCAAAAATCTTCTGTGATCTTTCGGTAGTTTTTTTCCATAATTCAAGTATGTCTTCAGGGATCTCAAAAGGTTTATTAGACCAACCTAAAGCTTTTCTTGTAGCCACTATTTCGTCTGCTCCTAATGGTGCACCATGTGTTTTTGACGTTCCACCTAAGTTTGGAGCTCCAAATCCAATTGTAGTTTTGCAGGCAATTATTGATGGTTTTCTTGATTTTTTGCTGTTAATAATTGCTTCTTCAATTTCATCATGATCATGACCATCAATAGTTTGAGTATGCCATCCAGCTGCCTTAAGTCTTGAGATTTGGTTTGCAGAGTTTGATAAACCTGTGGATCCGTCTATAGAAATTTTATTATCATCCCATAGCACAATTAATTTTGATAATTTTAAATGACCAGAAAATTCTATAGCTTCGTGACTAATTCCTTCTTGAAGACAACCGTCACCAGCAATTACATATGTATAATGATCAACTAAATTAGAACCAAACCTAGAAGATAATAATTTTTCAGCTAAAGCCATACCAACGGCAGTTGCTAAACCTTGTCCTAGTGGCCCTGTAGTTGTTTCAATACCTTTTGCGTGTCCATATTCAGGATGGCCCGCAGTGTTATAGTTTAGCTGCCTAAAGTTCTTAATGCTATCAATTGGCATATCTTCATAACCTAAAAGATAATGCAAAGCATAAAGCAACATTGAGCCATGACCTGCAGATAATACAAATCTATCTCTGTCAGGCCAATCGGGTTTTTTAGGATTAATATTAATAATTTTTTTAAATAAAACTGTAGCTACATCTGCCATACCCATTGGCATTCCAGGATGGCCTGAATTTGCAGCTTGAACAGCATCCATAGATAAAAATCTAATTGCATCAGCCATTAGTATTGACTTTTTATCTTTAGATTTAGCTTTATCTTGCATCTACTGTTCTCCTAGAAGGTTCAAATTAAAATAATCTAATATTAGTAACATTTATCAAATCAAAGTTACATAAATGTTTTGTAAAAATTTATAAATTTTCACAATGTTTCCTATAAATTATAACTTCATCTGAAGAACCAAAAACTAAAGGTGATCTTTGATGAATATTTTTAACTGGAACAGTTAAAATATCATCGATTCCGTTTATAGCTTTTCCCCCAGCTTGTTCAATTAGAAAAGCTATTGGGTTAGCTTCATAAGTTAAACGTAATCTTCCATTTTTATATTTAGTTCGAGCATCGGACGGGTATAAAAAAACACCACCCCTTATCAATATTCTACTTGCGTCTGCAACTAAAGAACCAACCCATCTCATTCCAAAATTCTTCTTTCTTGAGCCCTCTTCGCCGTCTTGACAATCTTGGATATATTTTGCAGTGGGAGAATTCCAATACCTTTTATATGCTGCATTTATTGCAAATTCTGACGTTGATTTTGGAATGCTTACTTCATCATTAATAATAACAAACATTTCAATATTTTCGTCTAATGCAAATAAAAGTGTACCTTTCCCCAATGTTAAAAAAAATGTTGTTTGAGGTCCATAAACAAAAAAACCAGATGACTTTTGTTTAGCTCCAGATTGAGTAAAAGCTTTATCTAGTAGTAAGTTATTTTTTGGCATTATTGAAAATATTGTACCTATAGAAACATTTACGTCTATGTTGCTTGATCCATCTAAAGGATCTGCAAAAACTATAAACTCATTATTATTTTTAAAATCAATAAACCCTTCTTGTTCCTCTGAAGCGTAACCTGCAACTGGAGATTTTTTTAAATAATCAATTATAATTTCATCAGATTTTATATCTAACGGTTTTTGAAGATCACCATCTACATTTATACTCTTTTTATTAACTTCTGACTGACTGATTTTATTTATAGTTTTAATCGTTTTAGAAATTAATATTGCGGCATCAGCTAAATTATTAATTATAATAGCAAGCTGTTCATTCTCACAATTATCTGTGAGATATTCTTTTAACAACATCTTTTATAGCTCCAGTAATCATTCTCTATTCAAACTTATATCTTTCATAGCTTTATATAAGGAATGCTTGTCCTTTTGTAACATTTTTTTCTTTACTCCATTAAAGTCATCAATTTCTTTATTCTGGCTTAGTTTAGATTTAGCAACAACTTTTGTAACTTCAATTTTAACTCCAACTATTGAAGATAGTTTTTGTTTTATAAATTCTTTTGGTGCATCTTTAATGCTCCAAGGCTCCTTTTCTCCACTTCTATTTTCATGAATTTTTGTAAGCCTTCCTACTATGCCTAGTAGAGATTTTAGATCTTGGAAGAAAAAAATTCTTCCATAAAAATGAACTGACTGATAATTCCATGTTGGCACTACTTTATGGGTTTTCTTTTTAGTTGGATACCAATTTGGACTGACATAAGTGTCTTCAGCTTTATATAGAACTAACACCTCATCATTATTTTTATTTTCTTTAAATAATTGATTTTCAAGTGCTATGTGTCCTAACAACGTTGTTGACCCATGCTTATTATAGTCAACTATAAAAGGCAAATGGTTGGCTGAAAGGCCTTTTGATCCAAAAGCAATCAGTGTAGCTAATGGGAAATTATCAATTATTTTTTGGATTTCTTTTTGATTTTTTTCTTCAAAGTGTTCTGGTATATAAACCATTAAGTTTCCTTTAAAATTAGATAATTATATCAACTATATTTGTAACGCTCTTATTAAGGCTAATTTGGAAGTGGAATAAATTCTTGATTATCATCAATTGGCATTTTAAAATTTTTTTCTCGCCATTTCTTTTTTGCTAATTCTATTAACTCCATATCTGATGCAACAAAGTTCCACCATAAATACCTTTTCTCATTGACAGTATCCCCACCCAATAAGATACAACTGCTATTATCTACAGCCTTAATTAACTGATTACTCTTGTTATTTAAAATTAACATTTCACCAGCTTGTATTTTTTGATTATTATACTCAAGTTGACCTGATAAAACATACACCGCAATCTCCTCAACTTCTTTAGGTAGCTCTATAGCGCTACTCGTTCTAATCTTTAACTCTACAAAAAGTCCATTAGATATATTTTTTAGTGGCGATTTTTTTCCATAAGCCGAGCCTAAAATTATATTAGCAATCATAGTTTTGTTAACTATTGATGGTATATCTGTCTTACTACAATTGTGAAATTCAGGTTTCATACTTTCATGCGATTTAGGTAACGCTATCCAACATTGAATTCCAAAAAGTTTATATGGTAACTTTATATTAATAGGTTTTCGTTCAGAATGAGTAATACCTCTTCCAGAAATCATTAAGTTTACATCACCAGGACTAATAGTTATTGAGGACCCTAGGGAATCGCGGTGCAGAACTTCTCCTGAAAATAAATAAGTTAAAGTTGCTAATCCAATATGAGGGTGAGGCCTAACATCAATACCCCCGTCAGTTATAAATTCATTTGGACCCATTTGATCAAAAAATATAAATGGACCAACCATTTGTCTAATAGCATGGGGTAAAACTCTTTTTACTTCCATTCCCCCAATATCTCTTGATCTTCCAACTATCAGGTTATTGTTTATTACTGTTTCCATAATATGTCCTGTTTTTTCAATATTGAAACAATACTAAATTATCTGTAAGTTTAAAATAAAGATTTAAAAATTATTATTGGTTTATTTATGCTCTATAAAAATCTTCATATACCAATTAACCTTCCTATACTTCTTAAAGAAGAAGTTAGTCTTGATCAGTCAAACTTAGAGCTTATTAATAAAATAAAGGAAGCTAATAACACTGGCATATCCTCTATAATATTTTTATTTAAAAATTATTTCAGTAACAATATTTCTAAATTCGTTAAACCAAGTTTAGATTTATTTCTGGATGAAATCATACCTATTCTTTTTCAATCAAAATATAAAGAAGAAGGTCTTTATCAACTTCTAAGATTTATTGATAAAATAATATTTAATTTTCCTTATGTCGAAGCGTTAAAGAACAGTAGTTTTGTATATCAAAACTTAGCAAAAGTTTTTTTGTTTTCTGGTTATGTCACTAACATACTAACACAGGATAAAAAAATACTAGATGTCCTGCAACCTGAATACGCAATGAGATTAAATGGTAATATCAGTTTTTATAAGAATGCATTTGATAAAATTGATCTAAATAATTTGAATGAGGAAGATATTTTAGATGCGTTGAGACGAAATCATCGTTTTCTAAAATTTCAAATATTATTTGCTTTGATAAATAAAGAAATTGATATCCAAAGAGCTTCAAATGAATTTTCATTATTGGCTCAAGCAACTATTAATATTACCCTTGATATAGCGCAAATTCAAATATCCCAGAAATATAATATTAATTGTGATAAATGCAGCGTGATTGCCTATGGAAGATTTGCTACCTTTTCTATGACCGCCAATTCAGACCTTGATCTTGTTTTTGTTTATGAAGATTTCCCTATTAAAACAAGTATTAAGAAAAATGTGTATATTGAATTATTTCGTCAACTAATAAAACTCTTATCCGTTAAAACTTCTGAAGGATTTATGTATGAAGTTGACACAAAGCTAAGACCTTCTGGTAAAGAAGGGCCCATTGCTTGTACCTTCAATAACTTTAAAAATTTTCATGAAAAAGAATCATTTTCTTGGGAAAAACTAGCTTTAAGAAAAACAAGAGTGCTTAATGAAAATAAATTTAGTTTTAGTATAGTTGATTTATTATATGACTTAAACTCTAGGCCTATATCGCAGAAACAAATTGTAGATGAAATTAAATTAATGCGAACAAATACTAAATCTAATAAAAATAATGAAGACATAAACAATCCTGTTAACAATGAGCGATCAAAATGGTTTGAAACAAAATATGTTGGTGGCGGACAAAGAGAGATAGAATATTTAAATTTTTTTTATAAGATAAATTCTAATTTTATAAAAGATTATGAGACAAATAAAAAAATACTATTAAATAAGAAAGTAGAAAATTTATTTTTTAAACTGGATCAAGTAGTTAATATTTGTTTTGAAGATAAAAAACAAGATTACCTTCCTTCAGCTGCAATCATTCTTATAATCACAGAAACAAATGAAAAAGATCTTGGTTCTCTTAAAGCATCAGTAAATTTAAGTAAAAAAGAAATACATAAAAACCTAAATCAAATGTTAGAATCTATAAAAAATAACCCTAATTTGGCTTTTTAAGCATAGCATAAGATTAATACTACAATAATTTTACGCACATAAATTAAGCATATATTGTATTTATTCAAATTAATGATTAATTTTTAAGCAATAAATTAGCTTTGTGTTTGAGCTATATCTCTACCTTTGTTCCCTCACAAATTATAAGCAATGTTCATTTTTTATCAAATATAAATGGAGTTTTATTATGTCTAATTTTATGAGGGTAATATCTATATTACCTTTTTCAATTATGGGTATGTCAAGTATATCTTATGCAGCACCTGATGCTGAAACAGCTTATATTTTTAACTCATTTTCTTTCCTCGTTCACGGTTTTTTAGTTATGTTAATGGCAGCAGGCTTCTGTATGCTTGAAACAGGTTTAGTTAGAGCTAAAAATGCAGTTGTTCAATGCGCAAAGAATATTGGTCTTTACTCAATTGCAGGATTGATGTTTGCATTCGTAGGTTATAATTTAATGTATATGGATGTATCGGGTTGGATTGGAACTCTATCTGTATGGGGGCCTTCTGATGAATTAAAGAGTTTTGGTGGAGAAAATGATTCTACATATTCTTCTGGCTCTGATTGGTTTTTCCAGATGGTTTTCTGTGCAACAGCTGCTTCTATTGTAAGTGGAGCTGTAGCTGAAAGAATTAAATTAAAAAGTTTTTTTGTATTTGTTGTTTTACTTTGTGGATTTATATATCCAATCCAAGGTTCTTGGTCTTGGGGTGGCGGTTTTTTAAGTGAAGCTGGTTTCTTAGATTTTGCAGGATCATCAATCGTTCACGGTGTTGGAGGATGGGCTGCCTTAACTGGAGCAATTATATTAGGCGCAAGAAAAGGTAAATATTCAGACGATGGAAGTATTACTCCAATGCCTGGTTCAAATTTGCCTTTGGCAACTTTAGGAACATTTCTCCTTTGGTTTGGTTGGTTTGGTTTCAACGGTGGATCTCAACTGGCTATGGGAACCGCAGCTGATGTTGCCGCTATTTCCAATATTTACATTAATACGAATTTAGCCGCAGCTGGTGGAGTAGTAGTAGCTATTATTCTAACAATGCTTTTTTACAAGAAAACTGACTTAACTATGGCCTTAAATGGTGCATTAGGTGGGTTAGTGGCTATTACAGCCGAACCACTAGCGCCAACTCCAATGCTTGCAATATTCATAGGTGCTGTTGGTGGATTAATAGTTGTCTTAACAATCCCAATGCTTGACAAATTCAAGATTGATGATGTTGTTGGTGCTATACCTGTTCATTTATTTGCAGGTATTTGGGGCACCATAGCTGTTGTTTTCTCAAACTCTGACGCTACAATAGGTGCACAATTATATGGTATATTTGCAATAGGAGCTTTTACAATTATAGCCTCTACTATAGCGTGGTACGTTCTAAAACTAGTAATTGGGATTAGAGTCACACCTGAGGAAGAAATGGAAGGCATGGATATGAGCGAGGTTGGCATGGAAGCTTATCCTGACTTTAGAAAATAAAAAAAATAAAGAAAAAGGAGGAAGATATTCCTCCTTTTTTATATGCCTAAAGAGCCATAACTTTGAGCAACACGTTTAATAGAAACCATCATTGCAGCTGTCCTCAAATCAGGGATATTTTTATTACCATTCCAAACTGCACTGATAACTTTATAAGTCTCCATCATAGTATCCTCTAAACCAGATCGAACTAGATCTAATTCAGATGCTCCCTTCAAAGAATTTGATCTTAATTCAGATGGAAAATCTTTTCCAGTCATGCTTTCTATTCCTTCTATAAGAGAAGATACTTGATTTTCTTGTGCTCTTCTTTGCAATCTACCAAGCCTTATCCTACTTAAATTTTTTATCCACTCAAAATAACTAACAGTGACACCACCTGCATTGGCGTAAAGGTCAGGAATAATTACTATTCCACGTTTATTTAATATTTCATCTGCATCAGAAGAAATTGGACCATTTGCAGCCTCAATAATAAGAGGGGCTTTTATCCTTTCTGCATTATCCTTATTAATAACTAATTCCATTGCAGCTGGTATTAAAATATCTGCTTCAGCCTCTAAAATTTCTGAACCAGATTTAACAAATCCTTTGAAGCCTTCGATTGTACCATTTTTAACAAGATGATCCTTAAGTGATGATATATCTATTCCGTCTTTATCGACAATTGCACCATCACGTTCCATTACGTGAGTTATGATAGCACCATCTTCGTTAGATAAGAAATATGCAGCAAAATATCCAACGTTTCCTAAACCTTGAACAATAATCCTTTTATTTTTTAGACCAGATGTTAAACCTGTTTTTTTAACATCTTCAGAGTTCTCAAAAAAAGCTTTTAAAGCATATTTTACGCCTCTTCCAGTTGCCTCTGTCCTACCAGCAATACCACCCTTATTTACAGGCTTACCTGTTACACAAGCCCATGCATTTAAATCCGTTGGATTTAAACGTCTATATTCATCTGCCATCCAAGCCATTTCACGTTCACCAGTCCCTACATCAGGTGCTGGAACGTTTTGAGATGGGTGAATTAAATCTCTTTTAGCTAACTCCTGTGTAAAACGTCTAGTGATACGTTCTAACTCTTCAGGAGACCATTCTTTAATATTAATAATAAGTCCACCTTTAGAACCACCAAATGGAACTTCAACTAGCGCACACTTGTATGTCATTAGAGCAGCCAAAGCTTCAACTTCTTCTTGATTAACACCCATATCATATCTGATGCCGCCTTTTACTGGTTCAAAATGATCTGAATGTACAGAACGATAACCAGTAAATGTATGAACTGTTCCCCTTAGCCTAACTCCAAATCGAACTACATATGTTGCATTCGCCATCATTATTTGATTAGCTAAATCTTGAGAAAGAACCTCAGCTCCATAGGTCTTTTGAACATAATCAGCTGCTTTTTTAAAATTAACTTCAATTGAATTTAGAAATGCATCACTAGCCATTATTTTTTTCAATCTTTTATAGATTGCCCCATTGTTTTTATTTAATAATTAACAAAAGTGATTATTACATAAAAAGGAAAGAGTTGGAAGCAATATGAATCTATGATTTTAAGCTTGAAAAAAATATCTATTTTATTCATTTTACAATCTAACTTAAATTATACTTAATAATCTTTATCAAATAGGAAAAAATATGTTTTCAAATCTAAAATCAGCAATTCAAAAAGTTACCTCCAAAACTACTGAAGAAGATGAATATAAAGGAGAAGATGTCCAAGCTGTCATTATTTTACTTTTAGAAGCCTGTCAAATAGATGGAGAAACTGGTCAAGTTGAACTTGATTATATCAAAAAACTTTTGGTTAATAAATTTGGATTTAATGAAAAAGACGCTAATGACAATATAAGTAAGGCCCTAGAAGACAGTGAACAAAGAATAGAAATTTTTTCTCAAATTAAAGTTATATTAAACGAAATGAATCATGAAGAACGAATTGAGGTAATTCAAATGATGTGGGGCGTTATTCTTGCCGATGGTGTAATAGACGATTTTGAAGCTAATTTAATGCGTCGTATGAATGGGCTTTTATATGTTTCAGGAGTTGAAAGTGCCGCTGCAAAAGAAAATGCGATCACACAACTTAAATAAAAGAAATATGTTAATGTAAGAAATATAGTTATGTTTAACTAAGAAGGTTACATCAAAGGGGCTTTAATAATATGTTTTTTCACTCAATGAATTTTTCAATAGGTAAAGATAACGAAATTTTAAAAGAATCTATTTTTAAATTTGCTCAAAAAGAAATTGCACCTCTTGCAGATCAAATTGATAAAGACAACTCTTTTCCTACTGAATTATGGAAAAAGTTTGGTGAACTTGGGCTTTTGGGTATAACTGCCGACACACAATATGGTGGTAGCGAAATGAGCTACTTAGCTCATTGTATTGCTATGGAAGAAATTAGCAGAGCCAGTGCATCTGTAGGCCTTTCTTATGGAGCCTTCTCAAATTTATGTGTTAACCAGATTAATAGAAATGGCACAGATGAGCAAAAAGAAAAATATTTACCAGAATTGTGCAGTGGCTCAAAGATTGGAGCCTTAGCTATGAGCGAGACAGGGTCTGGTTCAGATGTTGTTTCAATGTCACTTCATGCCGAAAAACAAGGTAACAAAACTTATTTACTTAATGGCTCAAAAATGTGGATTACTAATGGGCCTGATGCTGATACTTTAGTAGTCTATGCCAAAACAGATCCGTCTGGAGGGTCAAAAGGAATAACAGCTTTTATAATAGAAAAATCAATGACAGGATTTTCTACGGGTAAAAAGTTAGATAAGCTTGGCATGAGAGGATCAAATACCGCTGAACTAATTTTTGAAAATTGCCCAGTTCCAGAAGAAAATATTTTAGGAGAAGAAGGAAATGGCGCATCTATATTAATGAGTGGTTTAGATTATGAAAGAGTTGTTCTTGCAGGTGGACCTTTAGGTATTATGGCAGCTGCGATGGATAATGTTGTTCCATATATTCATGAAAGAAAGCAATTTGGCAAATCAATTGGTGAATTTCAAATTATGCAAGGTAAAATAGCAGACATGTACACAACTATGAACGCTTGTAAATCTTATGTTTATGAAGTGGCTAAAGCATGTGATAGAGGAGAAACAACTAGAAAAGATGCAGCAGGATGTATTTTATACTCCGCTGAGAAGGCTACGCAAATTGCATTAGAAGCTATTCAAACATTGGGTGGAAATGGTTATACTAACGAGTATCCTGTTGGAAGACTTTTAAGAGATGCAAAATTATATGAGATAGGAGCAGGAACTTCAGAAATCAGAAGAATGTTAATTGGTAGAGAATTATTTTCGGAAACCTCATCATGACAATTCTAAAGTCAAATATAAATAAAAATGATCCACAGTTCACTGAAAACAAAGAAAAGTTCAATATTGACTACCAACTAACGTTTGAAGCCATTAATTATTCAATGAACGGAGGTGGCGAAAAATTAAACGAACGCCACATAAAACGTGGAAAGATTCTTCCTCGTCATAGAGTTACTAAATTACTAGATCCAGGTTGTACTTTTCTCGAGATTGGCTTAACTGCAGGACATGATATGTATGACAATGCATGTCCCTCTGGAGGAATAATAACTGGAATTGGACAAATTCATAATAGAGATGTGATGGTTATATGTAATGATTCAACTGTTAAAGGTGGAACATATTACCCTATAACTGTAAAAAAACATTTGCGTGCTCAAGAAATAGCTCTTGAGAATAATTTGCCTTGTATATATTTGGTTGACTCTGGTGGAGCTAACTTACCTAACCAGGATGAAGTTTTTGCCGATAAAGACCATTTTGGTAGAATTTTTTATAATCAAGCTAATATGTCTTCCAAAAACATTCCTCAAATTGCTGTTGTTATGGGAAGTTGTACCGCCGGTGGAGCATATGTCCCAGCAATGTCAGACGAAACTATAATAGTGAAAAATCAAGGTACTATTTTTCTTGCCGGCCCACCACTAGTTAAAGCAGCCACGGGTGAAATTACCAATGCAGAAAACCTAGGAGGAGGAGAAGTTCATACAAAAATTTCTGGTGTAGCAGACCATCTAGCTGATAACGATGAACACGCTTTAGCAATAGCTAGGCAATGTGTTAAAAATTTAGACTCAAACCAAAATCTTACCCCAATATCTACTAAATATAGCCCTCCATTATATGACCCTGAAGAATTACTAGGAATAATTCCAGCTGACAGCAAAACTGCATATGATGTTAAGGAAATTATAATGAGAATTGTTGATGGATCTGAATTTGATGAGTTTAAAAAAGACTTTGGAACAACTCTAATAACTGGTTTTGCAAGAATAAAAGGACAATTATGTGGAATTATAGCCAATAATGGCGTCTTGTTTTCTGAAAGTGCTCTTAAAGGAACTCATTTTATTGAATTATGTAGCCAACGCAAGATACCTTTAATATTTTTGCAAAACATAACTGGATTTATGGTTGGCGAAAACGCTGAGCACGGGGGAATTGCTAAAAATGGAGCTAAACTAGTTAATGCTGTCGCTACAACTAAAGTTCCTAAAATAACAATTTTAATCGGTGGAAGCTTTGGAGCTGGTAACTATGGTATGTGTGGCAGGGCTTTTGGCCCAAGGTTTCTTTGGACTTGGCCATGTTCTAGAATTTCAGTCATGGGTGGAGAACAAGCTGCAAGCGTACTAGCAGAATTAAAGAAAAATAATACCCTTAAAAATAAAGGTAAATGGAATAATAAAACTGAAAATGAATTTAAAAAGCCTATTTTAGATCAATTCGATAATCAGTCTCATCCTTTATACGCATCTGCGCGTTTATGGGATGACGGAATAATAGATCCTGTGAAAACACGTGACATATTATCAGCAAGTTTAAAAATTACCTTAAATAAAAAAATAGAGGATACTAAATTTGGTATCTTTAGAATGTAAGTATTTTAAATATGGCATCTAAAAAAATAAAAAAATTATTAATTTCAAACCGTGGAGAAATAGCATGTAAAATTATCTTGTGTGCCAAGAAACTAAAAATACCTACATTAGCCATTTACTCAGAGGCTGATATTAATAGTTTACACGTTCAATTAGCTGATGAAGCCGTTCTTTTACCAGGTTCACTTGTATCTGAAACTTATATGAACAGCTCAGCTATAATAAAAATAGCAAAAAAATATAAAGCAAATGCAATTCATCCAGGTTACGGACTTTTATCAGAAAATGCTGATTTTGTTGAACTTATTGAAAAAAACAACCTAATTTTTATTGGGCCTAAAAGTCAAATAGTTAGAAGTATGGGAGAAAAAGATAAAGCAAAATCTCTAATGGAAAAAGCAGGAATCCCTGTAGTCCCAGGTTATCATGGAAACAATCAAGAAGAAGATTATCTCAAAAACAAAGCAGATAAAATTGGGTATCCTTTACTCATCAAAGCTAGAGCTGGTGGTGGTGGCCGTGGGATGAGAGTGGCTCTAAGTAAAAAAACTTTTTCATCATCCTTTAAAGAGGCCACTAGTGAGGCAAAAACTAATTTTAATGATAAAAACTGTATTCTTGAAAAATATATTTCAAAAGCGCGCCATATTGAAATTCAGATCTTTGCTGATAAATACGGAAATGTAATTCATTTATTTGATAGAGATTGCTCAATACAAAGGCGTCAGCAGAAAGTAATAGAAGAAGCACCTTCACCACAACTTAGTGATGAAATTAGAAGTTTTCTTGGCGCCCTATCTGTTAAGGCTGCTAAGTTTATTCAATACGAGGGTGCAGGAACGATTGAGTTTGTTGCGGATGTAGAAAAAGGCCTTGATAAAAATAAAATCTATTTTATAGAAATGAATACAAGGATTCAAGTTGAACACCCTGTTACAGAAGCTGTAACATCAACAAACTTGATATCCTGGCAACTAGAAATTGCTAATGGTTCTAAGTTACCTAAGTTACAAAATGATATTAAATTAAATGGTTGGTCTATTGAAGCACGGTTATATGCTGAAAATGTAAATAATAATTTTTTACCACAAAGTGGTATTATTCATCACTTAAATTTTCCTTCACTTTCTAAACATAAAAATTGTACTTTAGAAACAGGAATTAAAGATGGAGACTATATTACACCCTTTTATGATCCTATGATTGCAAAAATCATTTCACATGGAGTAAATAGAGAAGACGCAATAGTAAAATTGAATAATTATCTAAGTGAATTTGAAATTGCAGGTATAACAACAAATTTAAATTTATTAAAAAAAATTTTAAACCATAAAGACTTTAAAAAAGAAAATTTCACTACTAAATTTATCGAAGAAAATGTAAATGACCTTATTGATAATAATATTGATAATTATCTAAAAGCTTTAACCTCACTAATAGTTTTTAAAAGTTTAAATGTTTTCCAGACTGATAATTGGTACATGTGGAAACCTACCGAATACCCGTTAAATATATCTATAAAAGGAGTAGAAGAGAGATTTAGTATAGCCTGTTTAAATTTTGATACATTTGAGATTAAATTTGGTAATTTTAAATATACCTGTACTTCTACAATTTTTACTAAAACTTCAATAGAGGCTAACGTTAATGGAAAGTATCTTTCTATAAAGTATAATTTGTTTGTAGATAAATTTACTAACAACAAAATTTTTACCTTGTTCACAAAAAATAATACATATGAAGTTCTTTTTTCAAATATATTAATATCAGGGGATGATGAGGATAAAAATTTAGACGAAATTATAAGCGCGCCAATGCACGGTATTATCAAACATAACAATCTTAAACCTAATATAAAAGTAAAAAAGGGTGATGTTCTTTTATCTCTAGAAGCAATGAAAATGGAATATTCACTAAAATCCCCTCGTGACGGCATCATTGAAAAAATTTTAATAAAAGACGGTCAACAAGTTACAGAAAAAATGAAACTTATAATTTTGAAAAAATGAAAACATAACTGAAGTATACTCGCAATGAATAATTTTATAAATATTTTTGAAATGAGCCCTCGAGATGGTCTTCAAAATGAGAAAACATTTATAACAACTCAAAACAAAATTAAATTTATTAATGATTTATCCATGTGTGGATTTCAAAAAATTGAAACTTCTAGTTTTGTAAGCCCTAAATGGGTACCTCAGCTTGCTGACGCACACGAAGTATTTACTAAAATTAATAAGGTAAAAGATGTAAAGTATACAGCATTAACTCCAAACGAGCGTGGCTTTGATAATGCCGTTAATGCAAAAGTTGATGAAGTTGCAATTTTTGCAGCGGCAACAGAAACTTTTAGTGAAAAAAATATTAATTGTGATATTGAGACAAGCTTAAAACGTTTTATACCTATTGCTAAAAAAGCTTTAAAAGAAAAGATACCCGTTAGAGGATATATTAGTTGCGTCTCTCATTGTCCATATGAAGGTCAGGTAAATCCTCAAAAAGTGGCTGAAATTGCTAAGCACCTAATTGAGATGGGATGTTATGAAGTTTCTCTTGGAGATACAACTGGTAAGGGCAGCCCTGATGTTACATCAAGAGTGCTTGAGGAATGTCTAAAAGTTTTAACCTCAGACAAATTAGCTGGTCACTTTCATGATACGTACCAAAATGCTTTAAATAATATCCAACTTTGTCTAGAAAAAGGAATTAAAACATTTGACGCCTCAGTTGGGGGTTTAGGAGGTTGTCCTTATTCACCAGGAGCCAAAGGTAATGTTGCAACAGAAAAAGTTAATAAACTTTTAATATCTTTAGGTTACAAAACTAATCTTAACTCTCAAAAGATAGATGAGTGCAGTGAAATGGCTTTAAAGCTCAAAATGGGTAAAAATTATGACTAATATCGAAAAAAAAACAGTAATACTTAATAAAAATATCAACGGTATTTCTGAAATAATATTAAATCAACCACAAAGACATAATGCTCTATCTCCATTAATGATAGAGGAACTAGAAGTAATTTTTGATGATTTAACAAAAGATCAAAACACAAAAGTATTGATAATCTCATCTTCAGGAAAATCATTTTGTGCAGGTGGTGATTTAGATTGGATGAAAGAACAAATTGTTTCAGATCGAAAAACTCGAATTAATGAAGCTACAAAATTAGCAAATTTATTAAATAAAATGTTTGAGTTTCCTAAGCCTTTAATTGCAAAAGTGGAGGGAAATGCATTTGGAGGTGGTGTAGGCATTATTTCCGTTTGTGATATTGCTATTGCTTCAGAAAATGTGAAAATGGCTTTAACCGAAGTAAAGCTAGGATTAATCCCTGCTACGATTAGCCCTTATGTGATTTCGAAAGTTGGAGCAAATAATTCAGTGGATTTGTTTATCAGCGCACAAATGTTTTCTCCTCAACAAGCCAAAAGCATGGGACTGATTAAAAGTGTAGTTAAGGCAGAAGACATAAATAAAGAAATCCAAAAAGAAGTTAATCCGTTTCTTGTTAATGCTCCAAAAGCAGTTTCAGCCTCAAAAAAACTTGTAAGAGATCTTTCTACAAAGATTGACCAAAAAACTATCAATTTTACAGTTGAAGCTCTTGCAGATGTATGGGAAAACCCAGAGGCTATTGAGGGAATAAACGCATTCTTTGAAAAAAGAAAACCTAATTGGTTAAAGGAGAAATAAATGCAAGATATTATAAAACAAGGTCAAAACAAAAATTTAACTAAATTGAATCTGAATTATGATGGAGTTAAAGACGGGGACGTACAAGCTGAAAATTACTTAAAAATTGTAAATGAGAAAATTGGTTTTATTCCTAATGTGCTTGCCGCATTTGCAAAATTTCCTAAACAATTTGAGGGCTTCACTAAATTATATAACGCTTTGATGTTAGGTGAATCAGGATTAACAAAGTTAGAAAGAGAAATGATTGCCGTTACAGTATCCTCTGAAAATCATTGTTTTTATTGTTTAGTAGCTCATGGTGCTGCTGTTAGAGAATTGTCAAATGATCCTCAACTTGGCGAACGTTTAGCTGCAAACTTTAGGTCGGCAGAACTTCCTAAAAAACAAGAAACTTTATTAAATTTTTCAAAAAAATTAACCAGAGATCCTTCTGAAATTTCAGAAAATGATAGATCTGACCTTAGAAAAGCCGGTTACACTGACAGAGATATTTGGGACATAAGTGCTATAATTGGATTATTTAATATGACAAACAGACTAGCTTTGGCAACTGAAATGGAACCCAATGATAACTATCATAATTTGGCAAGATAATTTAAATGTCCTTTAACTATAACGAAACACAATTATCAATCATTGATTCTGTTCAAAATATTATGAAAAATTTTGACGATGATTACTGGCTTGAATGTGATCAAAAAAGTATATTCCCTCATAAGTTTTATGACGAAATAGCTGATGGTGGATGGCTAGGTATTTGCATGCCAAAAGAATTTGGCGGGTCTGCACTGGGCATTACCGAAGCTTCAATTTTTATGCAAAAAGTATCTGAGACTGGAGGAGGAATGGCTGCTGCTTCTTCTATTCATATTAATATATTTGGACCACACCCTATAGTTGTCCACGGGAATAACGAGCAAAAAAATAAATGGCTACCGTCATTAATAAATGGAAAAGAAAAAACATGTTTTGGCGTCACTGAACCTGATGCAGGTCTTGACACTGGTAAATTAAAAACATTCGCAAAGAAAATTAATGATGGATACCTTATTAATGGTCAAAAAATCTGGACGTCGACAGCTCAAATTGCTGATAAAATACTACTATTAGCCCGCACAACTCCATTTGAAGAATGCAAAAAAAATACAGACGGGCTTACTTTATTTTATACAAAATTAGATAGAAAAAAAATTGAAGTTACAGAAATTCCAAAGATGGGAAGGTCCGCTGTAGATAGCAACCAAATATTTATTGATAATCTAGAAGTTGAAGATTTTGATAGAATTGGTGAAGAAGGCAAAGGCTTTAAATATATATTAGATAGTTTAAACCCAGAAAGAATTTTGATTGCCGCAGAAGCATTAGGAATAGGGAAAAATGCCCTTGCCAGAGCTATAAAATACGCGGGCGACAGAGTAGTATTTGGAAAACCGATTGGACAAAATCAGAGTATCCAACACCCGTTAGCAGAAAATTGGATAGAGCTAGAAGCTGCAGAATTATTAATTGCTAAAGCGGCATATCAATATGATAATGGACAAAATTCAGGTGGTATGGCAAATGCTGCAAAATTTTTTGCTGCTGAAGCGGGTTTCAAAGCCGCAACTCAAGCAATTATAACTCTTGGCGGAATGGGATATGCTAAAGAATATCATGTAGAAAGATTGATGAGAGAATCCTTAATACCTAAATTAGCCCCTGTAAGCGCTCAAATGATTTTAAATTATATTTCAGAACGTGTACTAGGATTACCTAAATCATATTAATTTTAAAAGTGAGAAAATGACAAATCAAAATGATATAATAACACATGCTTTAAATGGCATTAAAGTTTTAGACCTTACAAGAGTTCTTGGAGGACCTTACTGCACACAAATTCTTGCCGATCATGGAGCTGAGGTAATTAAAGTTGAATCTAAAATTGGGGATGAGGTAAGAGGTTGGGGGCCTCCTTTCATAAATGAAATGGC